>CAZUOC010000255.1:0-305 GCA_964622335.1 uncultured Ignavibacteriaceae bacterium | reverse complement strand
CTGACGGGCGATTTGAACTACCTTCAGTCCATGATATATAGCATACTTCACAGAGACATTGCAGCTCAGCACAACATCAGGAATGCCGAGAATCTTCAGGACATACTGCGCTTTATAGCACAAGGTGTCGGCTCCCCAATCGGAACTGTTTTAGAGGAAGTAAGCTTAAAATGGCTTCTCGATATTTTTAATCTACCCAAAGAAAGTGCCGGAGCTTTTGTTACAGGAGCCACTATGGCAAACTTCACTGCTTTATCTGCAGCAAGAAATTATTTATTACAAAAACAAGGATGGGATGTCGAATC
>CAZUOC010000254.1:2863-4313 GCA_964622335.1 uncultured Ignavibacteriaceae bacterium | reverse complement strand
ATTTTCGTTCATGAAAAAAAAGCAAAGATACTTGTTTCAAACAGCAGAAAAGCACTTGCTGAAATTTCATGTGCTTTATACAAAAATCCATCTGAAAAGATAAAGTTAATTGGAATTACAGGAACTAATGGAAAAACAACCACAACATATTTTATTAAAAGCATTCTTGAAACCGCGGGAGAAAAAACAGGTTTGTTAGGAACAATAGCAAATTACATTGGCGATGTAGAGATAAAATCTTCTCTTACAACTCCTGAGTCAAACGATTTGAATGAGCTTCTTTATAGAATGTATAATCAAGGCTGCAGTCATGCTGTTATGGAAGTTTCTTCGCATTCTCTTATAATGAACAGAGTTTACGGACTTAATTTTAGTTCTGCAGTTTTTACAAACATAACTTCGGATCATCTAGATTTTCATATTAATTTTGAAAATTATTTAAGTGCGAAGAAAATCCTTTTTGATTCATTAAACTCATCTTCATTTGCGATTTATAATTCTGATGATTTACACTGCAAAAAAATTGTAAGCGATTCCAAAGCAAATCTTATTTCTTACGGAACGTCTTCTAATTCAGATTTTGTTTTGAAAAATATAAGCTATGATTTATCAGGCACAACATTTACAGTTGAACATAAAAGCGGTTCATTCCCTGTTTCCACTTCTTTAATCGGAAAGTTCAATGCTTACAATGCATGTGCTGCTTTTGCGGTTGGTTTCAGTTCTGGAATAAAAGAAGAAAAAATTATCGCAGGAATTAAAAATACAAAACAGGTTCCCGGAAGATTTGAAGTAATCAGCAAAGGAAATAAAAAAGTGATTGTTGATTATTCTCATACTGCAGACAGTCTTGAAAAAGCTCTTCTTGCAGTAAAAGATATTGTGAAAGATTCAGCCCCGATTTACACTGTTTTTGGATGCGGCGGAAACAGGGATAAAACCAAAAGACCTGTGATGGGAAAGATTGCAACAGAATTAAGCAATTATGTTTTGGTTACTTCCGATAACCCGAGATTCGAAGATCCATTTGAAATTATAAATGATATAAAAACCGGCATAGCTAAAGATAATTACAAAGTTATTGAAAACCGTGAAGAAGCAATTTCTTACGCGATAAAAAATTCTGAAGAGAATGCAATTATACTTATTGCAGGGAAAGGTCATGAGAATTACCAGGAAATAAAAGGAATAAGAAATCACTTCTCCGATAGGGAAGTAGCAGAAAAATTCCTGGTTTGATTTAATGAGTGTAGTCAGGATTACTCTTGAAGATTTGTTCAACTTGCCGACTTCAGAGATTGTAAATCCTGATAATTACAAATCAGTCTCGAAGATTTCAATTGATTCGAGAAAGATAGATAAAGGTTCTCTTTTTATTGCAATTAAGGGCGAAAAATTTGACGGACATAATTTTGTTCGTGATGTAATAAAGAATGGAGCATCAGCAGTT
>CAZUOC010000254.1:0-2853 GCA_964622335.1 uncultured Ignavibacteriaceae bacterium | reverse complement strand
TCATTGAACGAAAAAAATATTCACAGTTCAGAGATCTCGATATACCTGTTATTGTTGTCGATAAAACAATCGAAGCTCTTGGGGGACTGGCGAAGATCTGGAGGAGTAAATTGAACGCAAAAGTTGTAAGCATCACAGGTAGTGCCGGTAAAACAACCACAAAAGATATGATCGGAACTTTACTTTCTGAGAAGTATAAAACCAAGAAAACTTCCGGGAATAATAACAATCATATTGGTGTCCCTTTAACAATTCTGGATGCAAATAAAAATGATGAAGTTCTCGTTCTTGAACATGGAACAAATCATTTCGGTGAGATTAATTACACAGCGGATATAGCCGAACCGGATTATGCTCTTATAACAAACATTGGTAATTCGCATCTCGAATTCTTAAAGAACAAACGCGGTGTTCTAAAGGAAAAGAAATCATTATTTGATGTAACTGCAAAAAGGAATGGAACTTTATTAATAAATAAAGATGATAAACTCTTAAAGAATGTTTATCCCGATTATAAAAACAGACTTACTTTCGGCACAGAACAAAGAGTAAATGTAAAAGGAAAAATATTAAGCTATTCTGAAGATGGAAAACCTTTTATAGAGTTGAGATACAAAGGAAAGACGATAAAAGCTCACTTTAATCTTTACGGCGAACAGAATTTCAAGAACTTTCTTGCTGCTGCAAGTGTTGCATTCAAATTAGGATTGGATGAAAAACAAATACTCAGTGGAATGAAGAAATTATCTTCACCTGATAAGAGATTAAACGTAAGTGAATATTCTAATTTTCTTCTAATAGATGATACATACAATGCAAACCCAGAATCGATGAAAGCTTCAATTGAACTTCTTGGACGAATAAATCTTTTCAGAAATAAAATTGCAATCCTAGGAGATATGCTCGAACTCGGAAACATGGAGTTATTGTATCACAAAGGTCTTGCTTCGGTTATAAGGAAAAACAAAATAAATATTGTTTATACAATTGGAAATAGAATAAGAGTGCTGCACAAAGAATTGGAAGATACAGGAATCGAATCAAAACATTTTTTAAGAAGAGATGCTTTATCTGAGTTTATAACAAACGCTGATCTTTCCGATTCAGCAATTCTTGTAAAAGGTTCACGTGGAATGAGAATGGAAGAATTTATGGCAATAATCAGGGGAAAATATAGCTGATGCTTTATTACCTGTTTGATTATATAAATAAAGCTTACAATCCGCCGGGATTCGATGTATTCCGGTTCTTAACATTCAGGTCGGCGGTTGCCGCAATTACCGGATTGTTTCTCTCTTTTTACTTGGGACCCAAAATTATCAAGAAACTAAAAAAGAATCAGATCGGCGAGGCAAAAAAAGTTGATGCGCCACAGTCACATTGGTCCAAAGCCGGTACTCCAACAATGGGAGGATTGATAATTATTATTTCAGTTTTTATTCCTGTAATTCTTTGGGCAGATATTAAAAGTTTGTACATCATACTTGTTCTTTTTGGAACAATCTGGCTTGCTGGCGTTGGCTTTCTCGATGATTATCTGAAAGTAGTTAAGAAATATCCTAACGGTCTTATTGCAAGATATAAGTTGATGGGGCAAATATTTATCGGTTTGGTTGTTGGTTCGGTAATTTATTTTGCGCCGCAGTTTGAAGGAATAAACACACTTACGACAGTTCCTTTTCTGAAAGATGTGAATTTTGATTTTTCATTCCTTTACATACCTGTTGTAGTTTTTATAGTAACAGCAACAAGCAACGCTGTTAATTTAACTGATGGATTAGATGGTCTTGCGATAGGCATAATAATAATAGTAATGCTGGCACTTGCATTAATAAGTTATGTAAGCGGCAACGCGATTTACTCGGATTATCTGAACATCATTTATTTACCGGGTTCCGGTGAGTTAACAGTTTTTGTATCTGCATTGATTGGCGCCGCACTCGGTTTTCTTTGGTTCAACAGTTACCCGGCGCAAATATTTATGGGCGATACTGGCTCGCTAGCGCTTGGCGGTGCATTCGGAATCCTTACGGTTTTAATAAAGAAAGAGTTACTGATTCCTATTCTTGGCGGAATTTTTTTCGTCGAGACACTTTCGGTTATAATACAAAGACTTTATTTCAAATACACTAAGAAAAAATACGGTGAGGGAAGAAGAGTTTTGAAAATGGCTCCGCTTCATCATCATTTTGAAATAGCAGGATGGGCAGAACCGAAAATAGTTATAAGGTTTTACATAATTGCAATTATTCTGGCAATAGTCAGTTTAACATCGTTCAAGATACGTTGATGAATGTTTCGGGCAAGAGGATTTCTGTTATTGGTGCTGTAAGAAGCGGAGTTGGCGCAGCAAAGTTAGTGAAAAAATTAGGAGGTGTTCCTTTTGTTAGTGATGCGGCAGAAGAAAGTAAAATTAAGAATTCGGTTTCTTTATTAAAGGAAAATGAAATTGAATATGAAACAGACGGACATTCGGAGAAAGTTTATCAATGCGATTTAATGATTGTAAGCCCAGGCGTGCCATCGGATGCGCCGGTTCTGAAAGCAGCGAAAGAAAAAAACATAAAGGTGATAAGTGAACTTGAATTTGCTTCACGATTTTGTAAAGGAAATATAGTGGCGATAACCGGAACAAACGGCAAGACAACAACAACTTCTTTGTGCGGTCATTTATTTAACGTTTGTGGACATAAAACATATACTGCAGGAAATATCGGTCTGGCTTTTTCCGAAATCACAACTGAAGTAAAAGAGAATGAATTCGTCACTCTTGAAGTTTCAAGTTTTCAATTGGATCTGATTGATGAATTTAAACCAAAAGTTGCAATGATATTGAACATTACCCCGGATCAT
>CAZUOC010000253.1:0-4320 GCA_964622335.1 uncultured Ignavibacteriaceae bacterium | reverse complement strand
TTAGGTAATAAGAAAAAGAGATGGATCAGAAAACCAACAAGTATTAAAGGAAAAAGCTAAATGATGGACAGTACAAATCGTTATGATGTTAAGCATGGAGCTCATGTAAAGATCGTATTAAAAGAAGATCAGCAAAGCGGCAAACTTACTGAAGGATATGTTGAAGATGTCCTTACAAAATCTGTAGAACATTCGCACGGAATAAAAGTCCAGCTTGCTACAGGCGAAGTAGGACGTATAAAACAAATGATGAAATAAAATTATCCGTGTGTGTACTTTAAGATCTCAGCCTTCTCAATCGTAATTAATCCTCCACTTTTGGAGGATTCAAAAATCTGGTCAACGATTGGAATGAATTTCTCTATCTTATCTGTTTCATCCACAATTTCTATCGTTAAAGGAAGATCCTCGGAAAGCCTCAAAATTTTTGCTGTATGAATTCTGCTTTTACCGCCATACCCCATAATTCCCTTAAAGACTGTTGCCCCTGCAAGCTCATTCTCCCTTGCTGCTATCACTATCTTTTCATAAACAGGAATGTTCCCTGTTTTGTCACTCTCCCCGACGAAAATTCTAAGAAGTTTTGCCTCGCCTTTAAGTTGCATAACTGTTTTAAATTATTTTTGAAACAATATAAGCTAAAAAAACTCCAACCAAACAAACCACTATACTTAAAATAACATTTATTGATGCAAGAAAATATTCGGAATCTCTTAAAAGATTAAAAGTCTCGAGAGAAAAAGTGGAAAAAGTTGTGAATCCGCCGCAAAATCCTATAGTCAGAAAAATTCTTAGCTGGTTATTCAATAATTCTTTCTCATCAAAAACAAAAATGAGAAGCCCGATAATAAAACTTCCTAAAATATTTACAGCGAGGGTCCCGTAGGGAAAAACCGCGGGAAAATATTTATAAACAAGATTGGAAATCCAGTACCTACCCGCTCCTCCAATTGCCGCTCCTAATGAAACTATTAAATAATTAATCATTTACTCTTTAACCAATCACAAATTATATCGATTGCATCAATTGTGTTACCGCAATATGTTTCAAGAAAACCTTCATCGATTTCCTTTTCAGATTTTACCTGTTCGGAAGCCGACAAAGCTTTTACACCATCAAAATCGACATAAGCAATTCTTGCAGTAAGTTCATTTTCAGGTCTACCAAAAGAAATTCCTGGTAATATTGCAACACCTGTTTCTTCAAGAAGTTTATTTGCTAATTCGAATCCTGTATTAATATTTTTCTTTGCAAGTTTATCTTTAAATGAACTAAAATCAGCAAATAAATAAAAAGCGCCGTCAGGTTCAGGAAAATCTACTCCAGCATTCTTTAATTTTGAACCTATAAATTTTGCAAGTCTCCGCAGAATAATCCGGCAGCTCCATAAATAATTTTCAATTTTAATTCCACCGATAAAAGCTCTAACGGATGCATATTGAATCGGTGCGCTGGTGGCTGTAAAAGTTTCACTAGCAACAGCAGCCATTGCATCGAGCAGCCATCTTAGAGAACGCGGAAAAGTGAATGTACCCAAACGCCATCCCCCTGCACCGCACCATTTACTTATTCCTCCGCTTATTATTGTACCTTCAGGGTAAAATCTTGCTATAGAAACATGTTTACCCCGATGATGAAGTTCTCCATAAATTTCGTCCGATAACAAAATAATTTTATGATTAAATGCAACTTTAGCTATCGCCTTAAGTTCATCTATTGTATAGGTCATACCACTCGGATTGGAAGGATAATTAAGAATTAAAATTCTCGGTCTTATCGGATCTTGTTTACAGTGAGCTAAAAGTTCTTCTGCAGTAAGTTTCCAGTTATTTTCTTTATGCGTAGGTAACCATCTCACGTGTCGTCCGATAATATGAGCCTGCGGTGCATAAGAAACCCAGCTTGGCGTTGGTATAAGAAGATCACCATAGTAAACAAGCTGAAGAAGAAACATCAATTCTTTTGAACCTGGACCAATTAAAACATCTTCAGCATTATGGTTTATTCCCTGAGATCTCCTATGGTAATCTGCAACAGCTTCTCTTAATTGGAATAATCCTTTAACAGCAAGATAATCTTTCTGGTGTGCATTAACTTTTAAAGCATCGACAACTGATTGGGGTACGGGAAAAGGAGATTGACCCAGCCCAAGTTTGTAAACCTGTCTTCCTTCTTTTCTTAGTAAGTCACATTTCTCATTTATTGCTAGAGTGGCAGATAAAGGTAGTCCTCTTACGTTTAAATTCAGGTTTATGTCGGGAGAATTATTTTTTCGTCTGCCCATCTGGGAAAATTATTATCAAAGTCCTACTAAAGATAACGTTTTTAGGAAATATTTCAATGAAGTAAGGTTAAAAAGAAGAACCCTTAACAATAATTAAGGCTTTTGAATTGAACTTGTTTTAACCTTCGAGGTTTATTAAGTGAAAGTTACGAGTTAACCTCGAAGGTTTTCACTTCTGAAATACCATTTTCCCTGCTGCTTGTTGATTCCCTACCCGTAATACATATAAATAAATTCCACTTGATACATCTGAACCATTATCGGCAGTTGCATCCCATTTTACAAGATAATTGCCAGTTGGCAAAACATCATTAACCAAAGTTTTAATTTTTCTTCCCTGGATATCATATACAACCAACTCTGCTAAAGAGTTTGTAAGATTATTAGGTATTGAGAAATTAATTATTGCATCCGGGTTAAACGGATTTGGATAACTCTTAACAGTCAGATAAGATTCAGGAATAATGTGGTTATCCGGATCCTCAGAAACAGAAGTTATTAGTGTCGCACCTGTCCCTTTACTATTTCCCGAAGCATCCGCGAGATAGATATTAACCCAATCAGGTCTCATTGACATATTCAAATATGTTTCATCCCATTCCGAATCTTTTAGTCTTTCAAAATTCGTTGATGTATATTCATAATAACTTAAAACCGGTCCAACAAAAGCAGTAAGCTGTCCATTTACCATTTCAGTTACCCAAACTCCAAGATTAACCGGACCAGTTCCTACATGAGGTATCCATCCAACAACTCCTCCGGAGCAATCTGTTGGCACCGTATGTATATCCGCAACAATATTATTTTTATCCATTAAACCTTCAAAGTCTTTCAAAACATCTTTGTAAAATAATTTAGTATACCACCCGTTATAAGTCGGCACACATCCGCCCTGAGGATTGTTATATACTATACTTTTTATAAAATTCGTTTCATCGGGAGTTAGTTCTACCCCATCAAGCTCTTTCTCCGAAATAGAAGCAAGTGTATCTGAAACATTTTTTAAAAATGAAAAATAATCCCGGATCATTTCGCCATACCAGGGATCTGGGAAATTTATCTCCTGAAACTTATTATAACCGAGTTCGGCAATCGTCTTTAAGTTTAAGTATAATTCAGGAAAGGGTTCAACATAGCCATAAGGATAATAACATGAGGCACCACCAGTGTAAGACTGCTTTGCATACAAAAGATTATCATGTCTTAGTTGTACCCAGGAAGAAAGCTGAGTATTCATCTTCTCCTGCCAGTAAGCTGCTGTTTGCATAAAAGCTGGCAGATTTGTTCTCTCAGATGGAGGATTCATACTTCTTATATTACCAAGCCAGGCATTATACAAAGTAGAATTCCAGAAATCAGAATCGTATGAGTCTATAAGATACCTTAAAGCCGTAAGATTAGATGAATAATAATAATGATTTAACTCAGGAATCAGCAACTGTGCCGCAGCATCATTTCCTAAGGCGAACAAAACATCTAATGTTGAAGGAGTTAGTCTGCATATCTTTTCATTGTTATATTTAATTTTATCATAAACCACCGAACCAGTCACGTAAGAGTCAATTACAAATCTTTGTCCAAAAAGTAAAAATGCTGATGACGGTATAATTGAATCGGGCGAAAATGGATCACTAGTAAGAATCTGAGATAGAATAAGCTGGTAAGCAAAACTTTGGTTCTTCAATGTATCCTGGAATTCCAAAAGTTTGACATCATCTAGAAAATTCGAAGCATTGGTTATTCCAGCTGCATTTTTCAGAAATTGGATATCAGGTAGCGTTACATTATCACTCTTTCCAACAAAAAACTGAAGTATATCTTCCATCTCCTCATAAAGAGATTTAACACCTGCAATATCGAAAAGCTCATTTATAAGAAATGCATCTATTGTCTGTCTTTTTATATCATTAAATGATTGAGGAGGACAATCCTGAGGAAATGATTTTGGAGCTAAGAGATATATTTCTGTTCTACCCAGCCACATCATCACTTTGAAATATTGCTTCAGGATTGGACGCTGTTTACTATCGTAATG
>CAZUOC010000252.1:0-4321 GCA_964622335.1 uncultured Ignavibacteriaceae bacterium | reverse complement strand
CTTATGATTTTGGAAATCTTCCCGTTGATAATATTGAAAGAATAGAAATTCTCCGGGGACCTCAAAGTACACTCTATGGTTCTAATGCAATGGCCGGAGTTATCAATATTATTTCTAAAAATGGAACTGGTAAACCAAAATTTTCTTTACAAACTGAAGGTGGTTCCTACAATTCTTACAAAGGAATGGCGGGATTGAACGGCAGTTATGATTTTCTGAATTACTCTCTGTCTCTTAGCAGAGAAAAGACAGATGGCTTTTCCTCAGCTTCTGAAAGAGATGGGAATAAAGAAAAAGACGGTTCTTCAAGTTATAATCTTTCATCAAGATTAGGTGCTGCAATTACTGACAATTTCAACCTCAATCTTATATTAAGATTTACAAAAGCTGATGTGGCTTATGATCAATTCGGTGGACAGTTTGGAGATGATCCAACCTACGTTTATAAACTGGAAGAGTCTTCGTTCAGAACCGAAGGAAAATATTCTGCATTCAATGGAATGTGGGAACAAACTCTTGGTGTTTCTATTTTCAGAAATGTCAGAAAATATTCCAACGACGCTTTCGTTTATGATGCATCAAAAGCCTTTTACGATGGAAGGAAATTAAAATTCGACTGGCAGAATAATTTCTATCTTGGAAAAACGAATATTTTAACTTTGGGAGCAGAAACAGAAAAAGAAGAATCTCAATCAAACTATTTTGTTTTCTCATCAACTTTCCCCTTTGCAAGCATTTTGCCTATGAGCAGTGCAAGAACAACAGGAATATATTTGCAAGATCAATTTAATTTAGAAAACCTTTTCGGTTCTGCCGGAGTAAGATTTGATAACCACGAAAGATTTGGTTCTGAAGTTACTTACAGGTTTGCACCTGCTTATATAATCTGGAATACAGGAACAAAATTAAAAGCCACAATTGGAACAGGTTTTAAGGCGCCATCACTTTATTATCTCTTCGATCCTAACTATGGAAATCCTAATCTTAGCCCTGAAAAAAATCTTGGTTGGGATGCCGGTATTGAACAATATCTGTGGAATTCAAAAATATTGATCGGCGCTACATATTTTGAAAATCATTTTGAAGACTTGTTTGGCTTTGATGCAAACTACAGAACTGTAAACATCGACAAAGCAGAAACAAGAGGAGTTGAATTTTATTTTGCCATTACTCCCACAAAAGAAATCTCTACTAAAGGAAATTTGACTTACACCGATGCAAAAGATAAAAGTGAGAATTCTCCCGATAAAGATCTTCCTCTTTTAAGAAGACCAAAGATAAAAGCTTCTTACGAGGTGAACTATAATTTTAATGATAAAGCAAATGTAAACGGAGAAATTATTTATGTAGGAAAAAGAGACGATAAAGATTTTTCTCAATATCCTGTTCAACGAGTAAAGTTGAAAGCTTATTCAATTGTTAATCTTGCTGCATCATACAAAATTTTTGAATTCATGCAGCTTTACGGAAGAGTGAAAAATCTTTTCGATACTAATTATGAAGAAGTTCTCGGTTATGCAACACCGGTGCTCTCAGGATATGTGGGAATAAAAGTCGTTTTATAATGTGATAATTTATTTTTATTTTACAATCAATTAATTCAAAGGAGATGATATGAATTCCAATTTAACAACGAGGTTCTGGGTTTTAGCAGGTATGGTTTTAATAGCTGCATTTACAAGACTGATTCCTCATCCCCCAAATGCCACAGCAATTGGAGCAATCGCTTTGTTCGGTGGTGCTTATTTTAATAAAAAGAGCATTGCTTTTGCAGTTCCTTTAATTGCAATGTTTTTGTCAGACTTAATTATCGGGTTTCATCCCGGAATGTATGCAGTTTACTTAAGCTTTGTTTTAATTGTAATGATCGGAATGATGCTAAAAAATAAAAAGAAGGTAGTCAATATTTTCTTAGCTTCTGTTTCTGCTTCTGTTCTTTTCTTTGTCATTACAAATTTTGCTTTGTGGTTAACTGGAATTTTATATCCCAAAACAATTGCCGGTTTAGCAGAATGTTTTATTGCAGCAATTCCATTCTTCCATTATACACTTTTCGGTGATTTGTTTTTTGTTGGAGTTTTATTTGGTGCATTTGAATTAGTAAAAGTTAAATTCCCGCAGCTTGCAGAAATAAAAGCTTAAAGGTTAACCCCAACCCATCCTCCCCTTTAATAAAGGGGAGGCAAGGAGGGGTTCTGGTTATTAAAATGAAATCCCTTCCTTTACTTATTGACTTCGACGGTGTTATCAGATTAGGCAATCTTCCTGCGCCCGATGTAAAAGATTTTTTTAATTTTATAAAAAAGAAAAAAAATCCTGCCTGCGTAATAAGCAATACAACTCTTAAAACTTCTTCAGAAATAAAAGGTTTTCTTAACAGCAATAATATTGAATTCAACATCCCTGCAATAACGGCTTCCGAAGCTGCTTTACAATATGCAAGGGAAAATTATAAAAGAATAAAAGTCTACAGCATAGAAAGCATTAAAAAAATATTTACTGATCTTTTGGTTGAAGAAAATCCCGAGGCAGTAATTGTCGGTGATCTTGTTGATGGATGGAGCTATGACATTCTAAATGAAATTTTCAGGGATGTTCATTCCGGTGCGGATTTAATTGCAATGCAGAAAAACAAATTCTGGAAACCGGATGGAAAAACAATTTGTCTGGATGCAGGTTCTTTTATAAGGGCGATCGAATATGCTACGTCTAAAGAAGCAATATTAATCGGTAAGCCATCACCAATTTATTTTAAGAGTGCTTTAAAGATGTTAGGAGTTGAAAATTCAGAATTCCTTATGCTGGGAGATGATCTTGAAACAGATATTTTTGGTGCTCAAAATATTGGAGGGAAAGGAATCTTAATCTATACAGGTAAAACAAAATTTCCTTTACCTGATAACAGCAAAATAAAACCAATTTACGAAGCGAAAAATCTTTTAGAAGTTATAAAGATACTGGACAAGCTTTACTAAGCAGCAGTCCTCTGCCTCTCGGCTCGTTCTTTGGAGAGATAAATAATTCTCTTCAGCGTTTCCACATAGCTTAAACCCGAAGTTTCTGCAGAGCGCATAAATCCTGCACCTTCTGTCAAGTCCGGGTTTGGATTTACTTCGAGAACATAAAGCAGGTTATCTTTCGAAAGTCTCATATCAACACGTGCATAATCTCTACAACCCATTGCTTTAAAAGCTTTAAGTGCAATTTCCTTTGCTCTCTTTTCAACTCTCTTGGGAAGCGGCGCGGGACAAATCGGAATTGTTTTATGATATGCTTCATGATGAGGATCCCACTTTGCCTGGTAACTAACTATGTTATGCAGATGATCAGGCATTTCTGTAAAATCAATTTCGCTTATCGGCAAAGCAACAGGTTTAAGGTCACCAAGTATCGCCAGGTTTAATTCTCTTCCTTCGATAAATTCTTCTATCAAAGCAGGCTGTTCAAAATATTTAAAAATATATTCTGTCCGTTCCTTCAGCTTATCTACATTTTCCACAATAGATTCATTTTCAATTCCCACACTTGCGTCTTCGTAAGCAGGCTTAATAATCATCGGATATTTTAATCTGTGCCGATAAGTTTTAGGTGTTTTTTTAAGAATGATAAAACGCGGTGTTCTAATCCCTATAGCATTTAATAATCTTTTAGTGAATATCTTGCTCTGGCAGTTTGCCAGTGCCATAGGCGGCGCCCCTGTAAAAGGAATTTTGAGCAGTTCCAACAAACCGACTATATTCATTTCATTACGAGAGTCTTCTTTATATATCTCAACAAAATTAAAGATTATATCAGGCTTGTTCTTTTTTATATCTCTTAGAAGGGAATTTATATCATCTTTGATGTTTAGCGTGTAAGCATTTACCCCGCTTTTTTTCAGCTTTTTAGCCATGAGGTCGTATTCCTCAATCGGTGTAATGTTTTCAACCTCAAAATATGGAACAAAATCGAGCTTTTTCTCATCAAGCTCTCCCGGCTTAACGTACAATTCCGGATGCGGTTCGTTGAAGACTATCGCAACTTTAATTTTTTTCCTTGGCATGCTTAAAAATACTGAATTTTATCTTCTTAAGTAATATTTTATTACATTATAATTTCATCTTTAATCAGGAGGCGTTTTTATTCTCACATGAGTTTCTATCCCCAACCTTATAAATACCAATGTGGTCCTTTTGCACTTAAGTATGGACTTGTTATGCTCGGTCGTTTTGAAAATGAAAAAGCAATAGGAAAAAAAGCAGGAAGCACATGGTGGTACGGCACCGATGAAATCGGTCTTGCCAAAGCAGCAAAAAGTTTTGACTGCAAAATGAAATACTTC
>CAZUOC010000251.1:0-4327 GCA_964622335.1 uncultured Ignavibacteriaceae bacterium | reverse complement strand
TCGATCTTTTAACAGACAGCGGAACTTCTGCGATGAGTTCAAAACAGTGGGCAGGAATTATGGAAGGAGATGAATCTTATGCCGGTTCAAAAAGTTTTTTCAGGTTTGAAGAAGCTGTAAATAAAATTACAAGAATGAAAAATATAATTCCTACTCACCAGGGAAGAGCAGCGGAAAAGATTCTTTTCTCAATTGTTGGAGGTTCTGGGAAATTTATTCCGAATAATACTCACTTCGATACTACAAGAGCCAATGTCGAGTTTACTGGAGCAGAGGCTGTAGATCTTTTAAATGAAAAAGGGAAACATCCTGAATTAAGAGCAGATTTTAAGGGAAATATGGACGTTGATAAACTTGAATCATTTATTAAAGAAAAAGGCAAAGAAAATATTCCTGTTTGTATATTGACAATAACAAACAATTCAGGTGGAGGTCAGCCGGTTTCTATGCAGAATATTAAAGACGTGAAAGAAATTTGTAAAAAATTTAACATCCCTTTATTTATTGATGCATGCCGTTTTGCTGAGAATTCTTTCTTCATAAAGAAAAGAGAAAAAGGATATGCAGATAAATCTTTACTTGAGATTGCACAGGAAATTTTTTCTTATGCTGATGGCGTAACAATGAGCGCTAAAAAAGATGGCTTGGCAAACATCGGCGGTTTCCTTGCAATGAATGATCCTGATCTTGCAATGAAGTGCAGGAATCTTTTAATAGTAACAGAAGGTTTTCCAACTTACGGCGGACTTGCAGGTCGTGATCTTGAAGCAGTTGCACAAGGATTAGACGAAGTTCTTGATGAAAATTATCTCAATTATAGAATAAGAAGCGTTGAATATCTTGGAGAAAAACTTGTGGCAGCAGAAGTTCCGATTATTGAACCTCCCGGCGGACATGCGATTTATATAGATGCAAAAAGATTCTTGCCTGATATTCCACTCGAAGAATTTCCTGGTCAGTCAATTGTTTGTGCTTTATATATTGAAGGCGGAATAAGATCAGTCGAAATAGGGAGTGTTATGTTTGGCAAGTATGATAAGAATAGAAAATTAATTCCTCCGCCAATGGAACTTGTAAGACTTGCAATTCCAAGAAGAGTTTATACACAAAGCCATATTGATTATGTTCTTGAAATTATTCTGGAAGTATTTAAAAACAGGAAATGGCTCAAAGGCTATAAAATAATTTACGAAGCCCCGATGTTAAGGCATTTTACCGCAAGATTTGAACAAATTAAATAACTTAGTGAATCTTTGTGCCCTTAGTGTCTTAGTGGTGACTTTTCTTTTTCACCACTAAGGCACTGAGGACACTCAGAAACACTTAGAAAAAGATCCAGATGAAAATCAAAAAAAAATATTCCTACTCAAATAAAAAACAGATTTGGAGAATTCTTCCTACGCAATCTGAAAAACTTGTAGTAGAAGAAAGAGACTCTGAAACAAAAGAAGTTTTCTTCAGTTGTATTGCTATTAAAACCGGACAGAAAATATTTAACGATTTTCAGCTTGAAGAGAAATTCTGGGTTGGAATTGAGGAAATCTATAAAGATACAATTTACTTCCACAAATTCAGAAAACCAGATATGCCGGGGCATCTCGGCATAATTGCCTTCAATATAGAAACAAAAACTATTTCATGGAAAACGGATGAGTACATATTTCTGTTTATTCATAATGATGAACTTTATTGTTACAAAGAATCCGCCTTTGGCGGAGAAGGAAGAAATTTTTATAGGCTCGATTATCTTACTGGAAAACTTCTTGCTGATCTCGGAGAAGATGTTAATGAAATGAATCTTTTAAGAGAAAAAACGCTTTCTGAAAAGAATCTCAATAGCTATCTCTTTACAAAACAGTTTAATCCCGAATCTGAAAATGATGAAGCAGTAAAAAATCATTTATCTAATATTAGATCAAAAAACCTTATATCAGGCAAGATAGACTGTATAAATTATTCGGGAATATTATTTTACAGCTTTCATGAAATACATCAATCAGGCGGAGAAATGAAAAATATTTTCAGAGCAGTTGATATTGAATCAGGAAAAGTTATTTTTGAAGAAGAATTGAATAAGGGAATAAAAGTTTTTATCCCGGATTCATTCTTTATAATTAATGATTTACTTTTTCTTTTAAAAGAAAAAACCGGATTCATAACCTGTTCTATAAATAAATAGAATTGCTCCCTTGGGAGGGCACCATGGAATTAACAGAGAGAGAAAAAAGGGTGCTGTTGACAGCCGCAAGACAAGCGATAAAAAAATTCTTCTTCGAAGAGATTGAAATATTTTCCCCCGACTATGATTCAAATCCAAACCTGGAATTACCCTTAGGTGCTTTTGTAACATTAAAGATAGAAGACAAATTGCGTGGATGCATCGGCTACATTGTAACACAAATGACTTTGCTTGAAACCGTGCGTGAAGCTGCTAAACAGGCTGCATTCAGAGACCCGCGTTTCTCACCATTGACAGCTGAAGAATTTGATAAGATTGAAATTGAAATATCTGTTCTGTCGCAGCCACAAAAAATAAACGACTATGATGAAATTATCATTGGCAAGCATGGTTTGATTCTTCAAAACGCAATGACACATGCAGTGTTACTTCCACAAGTAGCGGTTTCAAATAATTTTAGCAGGGAAGAGTTCTTATCTGCACTTTGCGAAAAAGGAGGTTTGCAGCCGGATTATTGGCAGAAACATAAACTTAATTTAAAAGTCTTTACAGCCGAGATTTTTTCTGAAGAAGATAAAGGGGAAATAAATTATGATTAGAAAACCATCTGTAGCAGGACAATTTTATCCGGCATCAAAAAGTAAGCTTGAAGCCGAAGTTAAAACGCTCCTCTCAATTTCAGATCCTAAAAAATCTTTTAATAATATCTTTGGTATTGTCTCACCTCACGCGGGGTATATTTATTCCGGCAGAACAGCAGCTTATGGATTTAATCTTTTAAAAGATAAAAAGATTGAAACGGTAATCATTATTTCTCCAAGCCACAGGGAATATTTTCCCGGTGTTTCTGTTTATGAAGGAGATGCGTATGAAACTCCACTTGGAATTATTGAAGTAAACAAGGAAATTGTTGAGAAGTTGACCAAAGAAAGCAAGATCATTTTTAAGGGAATTGAAGGTCACAGGCAGGAACATGCCGTAGAAGTGCAAATACCATTTTTGCAGGTTGTGTTGAAAGAGTTTAAAATTGTTCCAATTGTTATCGGTGACCAGGGAGACTTGTTTGTAGATGAGCTTGCGGGAAAATTATCAAAAGTAATTGATGACAAAACTGTAATTGTTGCCAGTTCCGATTTATCACATTACTATTCGGGTGTTGAAGCAAATAAGCTCGATTCAATTGTTGAGAAAAGAATTATCGATTTTGATTATGAAAGATTGCAGAAAGATTTTAAGATGAAAAACTGTGAAGCCTGTGGCGGAGGGACTATAGTTGCGATGATGAAAGCGGCTGCAAAATTAAACAGGATGAAATCAGAACTTCTTTATAGGAATAATTCAGGCGACACCTCGGGTGATTATTCAAGCGTGGTTGGTTATCTTTCGGCAGTAATTTATGGATAAACTTCTCTAAAATATTTATCCAAAGTTTGCGAGATCAAGATTTTCAATTGAGTAGTATGATAAGAATTTTACATTTTTCATCTTCCATTTAACATTTTCCATTAAGTTATTTAGAAGTAATAAAATTGTTAGCTAAAGAATCTCAAATTGTAATAATCGGTGCAGGAAAAATTGCATATTCACTTGCTGCAGCATTATTAAAATCCGGTTACAATGTTTCTTCAGTAATCAGCAAAAATAAAACTTCAGCGGAAAAGCTTGCGAAGAAATTCAAGATTCCTTTCAGCTCTTATAAAATTAAATCTCTAAAAAAAGAGAGCCAAATATTCTTTCTTACAGTTCCGGATAATCAAATAGAAAAAACAGCAAAAGCAATTTCAAAGCTTAATTTATATTTTAAGAACTCACTTTTTATTCATGTTTCCGGTGCACTTGATATAAATGAATTAAGATCACTTAAGAAAAAGAAAGCCGGAGCTGCATCATTTCATATAATGCAGACTTTTCCATCCACAAAAGTCGTTGATATTACCGGCTGCACCGTTGCTATTGAAGCAGAGCAAAATGTTGTTAAGGATTTTCTAAACAAACTTGTACTTGATCTTAAACTTAAACCGTTTTTAATAAAACAGGGTAATAAAATTTATTATCATCTTGCGGGAGTTTTCGCATCAAACTTTCTTGTTGGAAATTTATTCTCGTCGGATAAAATGTTTCAGTTGAGTAAAAAAGGGAAAGCGAATT
>CAZUOC010000250.1:0-4329 GCA_964622335.1 uncultured Ignavibacteriaceae bacterium | reverse complement strand
CTTGCATTCTGAAATTACTTATAATTCTCCAGTTTCCAATATAATTTCCCGTGTGACTTCAGCAATTTTAAAGAAGAAGGAAAGTATAAATTAAAACTTCCCGACGGAACACTTTCAGATACGATTGCTATTGGAGCGTTAAATGAATATCAGAGTGCTTTACAATTAATATTGGAATTCTTTCGCTCACAACGATGCGGAAACAATGATCCGCTTCTGCACAAGCCTTGTCATTTAAATGACGACAAAGCAGTAATAGATGCTTCGGGCGGGTGGCACGATGCAGGGGATTATATAAAATTTATGATTACCTCAACTTATGCAACCGTCGAATTAATTACCGCCATAGATTATTCAATAACATACAATTTTGAAAATGCTATGGAGGATGTTTCACCGGAAAATGGAATTCCGGATTTGATTGAAGAAGCACGTATAGGTTTGCAATGGATTCTAAATATGACATCGGATTATGCAAATGGAAATTACTATTACCAGGTAAGTGGGGAAGAGGATCACGAACACTGGAGAATGCCGGAAACTGACGATAGGACGGGAGTTGTTGGAAATCCAAGAAGTCTTCATAAAGGGTGGGGTGCGAATCTTTTGGGTAGGAGTGCCGCTGCGTTGTCCATTGCATTTCGTGTATTTTATAAATCAGATAAGGAATTTGCAGATAAATGTTTGGCGAGAGCAGAAGCTCTATTTAATGACCATAGCATGTATGAGAATGTTCAAAAATCTATTCCTCCGGATTTCTATAATGAAAATGAATGGCGGGATGATATGGTGTTGGGCGCCGCTGGACTTTATCAGTCAACTAAGAAATCTGAATATCTTAATTATGCTAAGAATAATCTTCAGAAGCTAACAGGAGACGGAATTGCTTGGAACGGCTGTGATTACCTGGCTTATGCGGCTTGTTTTAAAGCGGATATAGAACAGGAATATTGTAGGAATAAAATGAAAGAGTTTCTTGACAAGATTGAGGAGAAATTAAATAAAAGTGTTTATTATCTTTCTTCCGGATATACCTGGGGAACGACTGCATTATTTACTGCAGATGCACAAAAAGCAATTATGTATTATTATTTAACTTCAGATTCTTCTTATTTTAATATAGCAACATCGGAAAGGGATTATCTTCTTGGAAGGAATAACTGGGGAGTTAGCTTTGTTGTAGGTTTAGGAGCTTTGTCTCCAGTAAATCTTCATTCGCAAATTGACAACCTCTTGACAAGGCAAAAAGGGGCGGTCGTAGGAGGACCGGCAAGATTCAAATCCTGGAAAAGAACTTTTCCAACATTGCAAATAAAAAATGATAGGTTCCAAAGATTTCAGTGTAACATTGTTTATTATGATAATCGCCAGGATTATTATTGTAATGAAGCCGCGCTGGATTATACTTCACCTTCTGTATTTATATTTTTGTTTAATATAGCATTCGGGCAAAAAGAAAAGCATTAGAAGTTTTCTAAATCCAGTGGATCAGGAATTTCTTAATCATTCTCATAGGTAGCAATTCATGCGGTTATGGACAATAGAATATAGAGACAGATGAGAATGAGAGAGATTTTTTTAATTTAAATGTTTACATCCACAACTTTGTATAATTTTTTCTTGCCACTTTTCTAAAACAATTTTACATTTCTTTTGAGATTAGTTTAAGTTTGAAGATTATCGTATACTTTGTAATCAGCCGGTCGGCGGTTCTTCCGAGGTAATCCTCCAACGGAGTCATTTGGATCTTTGTGAAAGTCCATCCGTCAGCCCGAAAATGATTCCAGTTTCATAAACCATCTAACGTTAAAATTGTTTTTATTTTTAGACTTTTTTGCCAAAATTTCTCTACCAGGTAGTATAGTTTTACCTCGGTACAATTTGCTGTTCTAAAGTTTTTGTGAGAGGAAGTCAGTTGACTAAAGAAAAAAATAAAAAAGTGTAAATCTTACGCATTTTATTCTGAAATTTTGTACTTTTACAGTTGTAACAGTACCGATTTTTATGAGGTACCTGATAGAAAGAAATAAGTTTTTACAGTAAAAGAATTGTATCGTTTACAAAATCTTTCTGCAAATGCTAAGAAGAAATTTATTTTTTGTTAAATGTAACTTTTATGTCTGTTACAATTAAAGAAGTAATCGCAAAAGATATCAGATTCCCAACTAGTAGAACTTTTGACGGTTCAGATGCTATGAATCCTGATCCTGATTATTCAGCTGCTTATGTTATCCTAATAACAGATCACCAAGATGGTATTGAGGGGCACGGACTTACTTTTACAATTGGCAGAGGCAATGAACTGTGTGTTCAAGCTATCAAATCTCTTTCATATCTGATTTTAGGAAAAACGCTTGAGTCATTTATAGACAATATGGCTGGCTTTTGGAGAATGATTACGGGTGACAGCCAGCTTAGATGGCTTGGTCCCGAAAAAGGGGTTATTCATCTTGCAACAGGTGCAATAGTAAATGCTGAATGGGATTTGTATGCAAAGATTGAAAAAAAACCTTTGTGGAAATTAATTTCCGATATGTCTCCCGAAGAATTAATATCCTGCATCGACTTTACTTACATAACCGATGCGATAACAAAAGAAGAAGCTTTGGAAATCCTGAAGAAAAATCAAAATACTAAAAAAGAGAGAACAGAATATCTGCTTAAGAATGGTTATCCTGCATATACAACTTCTGCCGGATGGTTAGGTTATGGTGATGAGAAGATAAGACATCTTTGCAGAGAGGCGAAAAAAGATGGATGGAAAATGTTAAAGATGAAAGTAGGTTCTGATATAAAAGATGATATCAGGCGCACTTCTATTATTAGGGAAGAAATTGGAAATGATTTAAAACTCATGATGGATGCAAATCAAAAATGGGATGTTAATGAAGCAATTAAAAATGTAAAAGAGCTTGCTAAGTTTAATCCCTGGTGGATTGAAGAACCGACCAGTCCCGATGACATCCTTGGGCATAAAGCAATTGCAGATGCAATTAAACCAATTAAAGTTGCAACAGGTGAGCATTGCCAGAACCGGGTAATCTTTAAGCAATTAATTACTTCTGGCGCAATAGATATATGTCAAATAGATAGTTGCCGTATTGGAGGAGTTAATGAGATTCTTGCAGTACTTTTAATAGCTGCTAAATATAAAATTCCTGTTTGCCCGCATGCCGGAGGAGTCGGTTTGTGCGAATATGTTCAGCATCTTGCTATGATAGATTATATTTATATAAGCGCTTCTCTGGAAGATCGCGTAATAGAATATGTTGATCATTTGCACAAACATTTTATTGATCCGGTTGTTGTAAAAAACAGTGCATATATGGCTCCTACTATGCCGGGCTACAGCATTGAGATGAAACCGGAAAGCCTTATTAAATATTCTTATCCTGGTGGAGAGGCATGGAAGAATTAATGGAAATTTTTTCGTTAAAAAATAAAACAGCAATAGTAACAGGTGGCGCAAGTGGAATTGGAGAGGCAATTTCAAAAAAAATTGCACAGGCGGAAGCGTCCGTTCACATATTTGATTATAATAAAGAGAATTCAGAAAAAGTTGTAGGTGAAATAAAAAAGAAAAACTTTCTTGCTGAATCACATTATTGTGATGTATCGAATCAAAAAGAAGTTTTAAATATTGTTGACAAGATTGCTAAAAATGGAAATATCGATATTCTTATTAACAATGCAGGTATAGCACAGGTTGGAAATGTTGAACATACTTCTGAAGAAGATATAGATAAACTGTACAGGATAAATATTAAGGGAATTTACAATTGTCTTTTTGCGGTTATCCCATATATGAAAAAAAACAAAAAAGGTGTTATAATTAATATGGCATCTGTTGCAGCAGTAGTAGGAATTTCCGATAGGTTCGCTTATTCGATGACTAAAGGTGCTGTACTCTCCATGACTTATTCAGTTGCAAAAGATTACATTGATTTCAACATAAAGTGCAACGCTATTTCGCCGGCAAGAATTCATACACCTTTTGTTGACGGGTTTATCTCTAAAAGTTATCCGGGAAAAGAAGAAGAAATGTTTGAAAAATTATCTAAGTCCCAGCCAATTGGAAGGATGGGAAAACCGGAAGAAGTTGCAGATCTGGTTCTTTACCTTTGTTCTGATAATGCCGGCTTTATTACGGGAACAAATTTTCCAATAGATGGTGGGTTCATAAGGTTAAATTCTTAATTAAAGAGAGAAAGAATGAAATTAATAAGATTTGGTCAATCGGGTAAAGAGAAGCCTGGAATTATTTTACAAGATGGCTCAAGAAGAGATGTAAGTGCATTTACAAAAGATTTTGATGAAGCTTTTTTTGAA
>CAZUOC010000249.1:0-4350 GCA_964622335.1 uncultured Ignavibacteriaceae bacterium | reverse complement strand
AACCTGGCATTTTCACTTGCAGGATGAAATAGATGCAGCATTCCTTTACAGAACTCTTGCGCAACTTGTTACGGATCCTAAAAGGAATAAAATTTATTTGCAGCTTGCAGAAATTGAAGATAAGCATGTAGCGATCTGGAAAGAACAATTAGAAAAGTATAATCAGAAGATTACTTCTTCCAAACCATCAACCAAAGCAAAGTTTAATTCATGGTTTTCTAAAAGATTTGGTCCTGCTTTACTTACAAGGATGATGTTAAAAGAAGAAGCCACCGAAGTAAAATCTTATCTTGGACTTTATAATTCAACACAAGTTGAATCAACCAAATCAATTGCTTTAAAGTTAGCCCGCGATTCTGCACAACACGCAAATAAATTAATGAGCACAGATGGTGTTACCGAAGAACCCTGGCACAGCTCCGAGTCGGGTGGAATGCTTAGAAATGTCGTATATGGTTTTAATGATGGATTAACAGCAAACTTTGGATTAATTGCAGGAATGATCGGGGCAACAGCAGCACCCCACATTATTTTAATGACTGGTTTAGCAGGAATGATAGCCGACTCATTATCAATGGGATCTTCCGGGTATTTAGCAGCAGTAAGTGAAAAGGAAGTTTTTGATCATGAAAAAAGAATGGAAGCCGAGGAAATAAAGTTAATGCCGGAGCTTGAAACAGAAGAGCTTGCATTAATTTATGAATCGAAGGGAATGGAAACGAATGAAGCACGAAGATTAGCTAAAGAAGCAATGAAAAATCCGGAACAGGTTCTGGAAGATAAAGTTCGTGAAGAACTTGGAATTGTGGACAGATTACAAAGCCCGTTTAAGGAAGGATGGATAACCGGAACAGCGACTGCAGTTGGTGCTTTGATTCCGGTATTTCCTTTTTTCTTTTTCAGTGGCAGTTATGCAATCTGGACTTCTTTTATTATTTCGATGCTTGCTCACTTTGGTGTCGGTGCTGCGAGAAGCTTCTTTACAGGCAGAGGAATTTTTCGGAGTGGTTTTGACATGTTTGTTGTCGGTTTCGGTGTTGCCGCTGTAGGTTATTTAATAGGAGAACTAATACTGAAGTTTTTATAATCATTATTATTAACCTCAGGATAAAATTGGGAGAAGGCAAAGTAATCCCTTTCAGAATTTGTAATATTAAAATTATTCTTTCTTAATTATAAACTAAAACCAAACTTTTTTATAAACATTCACACCTGACTTTAGTCAGGTGAATGAAAAACTATTACAATCAGACATAACCGTTTTAACGGTTTTAAAATGATAAATCCCGGAAGTATTTTTAAGTGCAAATTTTTTTATTACTCCCATCTTAGATAATTTACATCTCTTTATTTTTGAACAAATAATATATGAACAGAGAAAATTTTAAAGCATATCTTGCATGGATAACAATTTGTATTGTTTGGGGAACAACTTACCTTGCAATAAGGATTGGAGTAAAAGATCTTCCGCCAATGCTTTTTGCCGGGTTTAGATGGACAATAGCCGGATTAATATTTCTTGTCTTTCTTAAAAGCAGGGGACAAAAATTACCTACAAAAAAAGATTTAATGCCCCTTGCAATTGTTGGAATAGCTTTACTAGGAATAGGTAACGGTTTTGTAGTTATTGGTGAACAGTGGATCAGCAGCGGACTTACTGCTTTATTAATTACCACAACGCCTTTCTGGTTTGTAATTATAGAAGCATTTCTTCCCAACAGACCTAAAATAAATTTTCTTATCATCGCAGGTTTAATTCTTGGCTTGGTGGGAATAGTATTGATTTTTGGCAGTCACCTGGAAGAACTGCTTAATAAATCTTATATGCTTGGAGCCCTATGTATTTTGGGTGCAGTTATTGCCTGGGCTCTCGGCTCTGTTTATTCAAAATACAGGAAAATTAATTTACATCCGCTTATGAGTGCAGCTACCCAAATGATTATTGCCGGGACCATTCAAATTGTGATAGGTCTTTTTCTCGGTGAAGCTTCGGGGTTTCATCTTGCAGGGAATGGATTGTGGGCTTTTCTTTATCTCATATTAGTCGGATCTATTTTTGGGTATGGTTCTTACATTTACGCGATTTCACATTTACCTTTGTCATTGGTTTCCACTTATGCTTATATCAATCCAATTATTGCATTATTTCTTGGCTGGCTTGTTCTTGATGAAAGATTAGATATGATAATAATCATTTCTGCGATAATTATAATTGTGGGGGTTCTGCTTGTAAAGCAGGGTTCAAAAACAGAAAATATACTCCCACGCTCGGGAGATTCTGAAGCCAAATCGTCTTAAAAATTTAACTTTTCCTGTATAGTTTTAATCATTATTTTCTAATCCGTTTTGATTTAATTAATTAGAAGAAAATGTACAGAGTAATTTCATTCTATAAATATGTCGGTATAGAAGACCCCGAATCTTTTGCAAAGGAACATCTCGGCTGGTGTATTGCAAATGGATTAAAAGGAAAAGTATATGTTGCGAAGGAAGGAATTAATGGGTCGATATTCGGCACTGGAGAAAAGATTGAACTTTATAAATCCGAACTAAAAAAATATAAGATCTTTGAAAATATCTGGTTCAAAGAAACTGAAACAGAAGAAATTGCTTACCCGAAAATGCATGTAAGAGTTAAAGATGAGGTAGTAAATTCCGGCCTAAAAGATGTTGATCCGCAGAATGGTGGCAAAAGATTAGCTCCGGAAGAATTATTGAAACTCTATAAAGAGGGAACAGATTTTGTTATTGTAGATGCAAGAAACTGGTATGAAAGCAAGATCGGAAAATTTAAGAACGCTATTACTCCTGATATTATCCATTTCAGGGAGTGGCCTAAAGTAGTAGAATCATTAAAAGATTACAAGGACAAAACCGTTGTTACCTACTGTACCGGCGGAATAAGATGTGAGAAAGCTTCAGCTTATATGATTATGCAGGGATTTAAAAATGTTTACCAGCTCGACGGCGGAATACTTAATTTCATTAATAAATTTCCCGATACTTACTGGCAGGGAAGTATGTTTGTCTTTGATGACAGGTATGTAATAGATCCGAATACCAAGGAAGAATTAAAATATGCTGCGGAGTGCGAGTTCTGTGGAAAGCCGACTTCATATTATATCAATTGCCATAATGTTGATTGTGACAGAATTATAATTGTTTGTCATGAATGTAAAATCGATAAAGATTACTGCTGCAGCGATGAATGCAGAAATGCAGAGAACAAAAGAGATAGATATTACGGCTGAATTTCAAAATTACATTTCATAAGGGTGGATTATCAGGACAACAAAAAAATTATTACTTGCTTTTAGCTTTCTTATAATAACTATTCCTTTAAATGCGCAGATAGTTTTTGAACCGTTGCACAGAGATGTTTATTCCTTTCTCGAAAGATTAGGTGATAAAGGTGTAATTGAATTAGAAAATATTGTTAAGCCGTTATCAAGAAAATATATAGCTGAAAAAATATTCGAAGCTGAAACTAAAATTGATTTGTTGAATGATCTTGAAAAAAAGGAGCTGGAATTTTTTAGAAAAGATTATTACTTAGAAATAGATGGCTTCAGTAAGGAAAACCAGGATAAAACCAGTTTAAGTTATTTTAATAAAGATGCAGGCGGGAGATACAGGGCATTTTCTTACAGCAGTAAAATTCTAAAACTAAATGCAGATCCTATCGTCGGACTTCAGGCAACTTTTCCTGGGAAAGATAGAAACATTCATTCCTGGATGGGTATTTCTACCTTCGGGTATCTTTCAGATAATATCGGTATTAGCATGGATTTAAGATCCCACGGTGAAAGCGGATCATACTTTGATGCAGTTAAAAGATTTACTCCGGAAACTGGCGTAATTGCGCGTAAGAGCGGTGGGGCTATTGACTATACTGAGGTAAAATCTTCAGTGTCTATAGATTGGGATTGGGGCAACTTTGTTGTTGTAAAAGATTTTATAGAATATGGATATGCAAAAAGCGGTAATCTTGTCCTCTCAGATAAAGCGCCTTCTTTTCCTTATATAAGACTTCAGATAAATCCGGTCAAATGGCTGAACTTCTATTATTTTCATGCCTTTCTTAACTCGGATGTAATCGATTCAACAAAACTTGCAGAATATAAAAGGGACATCTATATAAATAAATATTTTGCATGGCATTCACTTGTAGTTACGCCTTTAAAAGGTCTGGATATCTCCGTCGGAGAGTCTGTTATTTATAGCGATAAACTTGAGTTTGTTTATTTGATGCCGTTCCTCTTTTATTATTATGCAGACGATTTTTTAAGCAACAGGCACGACAAGCCGGGCGATGCTAATCAGCAGGTTTTTTTCTCGGTAAGTTCAAGA
>CAZUOC010000248.1:0-4351 GCA_964622335.1 uncultured Ignavibacteriaceae bacterium | reverse complement strand
AATTTGATGATATTGTTGTCGGCAAAGGTTTAGCAGTTACAACCAAAGTAACTGCAGAAGCGCAGGCATCAATAGATGACTATTATTTCAGAAGAAAAGGACTGGCTGTTGCGTTACTAATTACAATTCTTTTGGCTGTCGGTTTATATATGTTCATTAGAAGAATGGAGAAGAACCAGGACAAGAATAAAATTTAATTTTAAATACATGTTGTATTAATTACTCTATTACCAGTTTTAATATTTTATAATATCGCAAATAAAATGATATTACTCACAATAAGCCGGGGTCAATATGAGACCACTATCAAATAATCCGGGAAATGATGAAGTCCTCAATTTTCTAAAAAACCTTGATGCCAGGGTCAGTGAAATTGAGAAACGTCTTGACATAACAAAGCCAGAGGAATTTGTTGAGGAATTAAAAGACACACAGGAAATCTCTCAAACTGTTATTGAAGAATTAAGCAGCGAGGAAAAGGAAGACCGTCTTGAATTACAGATTGGTCAATTCTGGCTTGCTAAAGTCGGAATCACAATATTTTTTATCGGGATTGCTTTCCTGATGTCCTTCCCGTTCGCAAATATTCCTGTGGCTGCCGATATCATTTTCGGCTATTTACTTTCGATGGTTGTACTCTTTTTAGCGAGGCGTTGGCGCGAAACGATTGTTCATTTATCGGGCTATCTGCTGGGTGGAGGTTTATTCCTTTTGTATTTTACTACGCTCAGATTAAAGTTCTTTGGAACTGAAACAATAATTACTGAAACAGCAGTAACAACAATTTTATTAATAATTGCTGTTGTAATTACTCTCTGGATATCAGTTAAAAGAGAATCTAATTATTTAATTCTCTTAAGCATGTTTTTTGGTTATGTGACTGCTATCGTTAGCGAAAATCCATATGCAATTTTTTGTCTGCTAATTTCAATGTCTGTCTTGTCGGTTTATTTCTTTCTGAAAAACAACTGGTATGCTTTCGTATTTTTCGGAATCTTTTTTACATATTTCACACATTTAGTGTGGTTCATAAATAACCCTGTCTTAGGTAATGAACTTAAAATAAATTCAGAACCAATAATAAACCTATTGTTTTTATTGCTTTATTCGATTGTATTTATAGCCGGTATACGTCTCCGTAAAGAACCGGTAAACGAAAATATTGCTGTGATTTATAGTATAGTTTTGAATGCCGCCGGATGCTACGGACTATTTTTGCTTATTTCAATACTATCAAAATATGAATCCGCTGCCATCTATCATTTGCTTGCATCAATAACCTTCCTGGTCTATGCTACAATTTTCTGGGTGAAAGAAAAAAGCAAGTACTCAACTTTTATTTATGCAATGCTGGGTTATTTTGCTTTAACGGTAGCAATTGTTTCACAGGTTAAAGAGCCTGATTATTTCACTTTGTTGTGCTGGCAAAGCATTATTGTTATTTCAACAGCAATTTGGTTCAAATCTAAATTTATTATTCTGGCAAATTTTATTATTTATGTTATGATTTTTATCACCTATCTCGTAATGGAAGGTAAAATCAGCGGCATTAGTTTAAGTTTTGGAATTGTTGCTTTATTAAGCGCAAGAATATTGAACTGGAAAAAAGATCGGCTGGAATTAAAAACAGAGCAAATGCGTAACGCATACCTGCTTACAGCTCTTATAATAATTCCATATGCGTTATACCACGCAATGCCCGAAGGTTGGGCAAGTGTTTCCTGGATAGGCGTTGCAATAATTTATTATGTTTTAAGCTTACTTCTTAAAAATAAAAAGTATCGCTGGATGGCTCTTTTAACGTTAGGATTAACTGTAGGATACGTTTTTATTATCGGTATAAGTAGTTCAAGTTCAACTTATAAAATAATCTCTTTTTTGATTTTGGGAGTAGTACTTATCTTACTTTCAATTATTTATTCGAGAAATAAACCTAAAGCAGAAAAATAATTTAAATAGTTAATGGTTTTTTAATTAAAAAAACAGATACTGATCTATTTGAATAAACCAAAATAAATTTAATAAAGCCATCAAAATAATGGCTCAGGAGTAAAAAGAATAATGAAAAAATATTTTGAAGAAGCACTTGAATATCACAGCTCCGGGAGAAAAGGAAAGATAGAAGTTGTCGCTACAAAACCATGTTTAACTTCACGCGATTTGTCGCTGGCATATACACCCGGAGTAGCGGAACCTTGCAGGATGATTGAGAAAAATGAAGAGGATGTTTACAAATATACAGCGAAAGGAAACTTGGTTGCAGTAGTTTCAAATGGAACTGCAGTATTAGGACTTGGTGATATCGGTCCCTTAGCGAGTAAACCTGTTATGGAAGGAAAAGGGATCCTATTTAAAAGATTTGCTGATATAGATGTATTTGATATCGAACTTAAAAGCAAAGATCCTAAAGAAATCATTAAAGTTGTTCAGCTTTTGGAACCTACTTTTGGCGGAATCAATCTTGAAGATATAAAAGCACCGGAATGCTTTGAGATTGAAGAAACACTTAAGCAAACTATGAATATCCCGGTATTTCATGATGATCAGCATGGAACAGCAATAATTTCCTGTGCAGCTTTAATAAATGCTGTTGAAGTGGCAGGCAAAAAACTTTCTGAAGTAAAAATTGTTGTTAACGGCGCCGGGGCTTCGGCGATATCATGCAGTAAAATGTATGTGACTGCAGGTGCAAAAAGAGAAAATATAACAATGTTCGATTCAAAAGGATGCCTTACAAAAGATAGAACAGATCTTAATAAATACAAGATGGAATTTGCTACTGATAAGAAATACAAATCACTTATTGAAGCATTTACCGGCGCTGATGTTTTTGTTGGATTATCCAAAGGTGGTGTTGTATCCAAAGGAATGATTAAAGTGATGGCTGATAATCCTATTGTCTTTGCTATGGCGAATCCTGATCCAGAAATTACTTATGATGATGCAATGTCTGTAAGAACTGATTTAATTATGGCAACCGGGAGAAGTGATTATCCTAACCAGGTAAACAATGTGCTGGGCTTTCCATTTATCTTCCGTGGTGCTCTTGATGTAAGAGCAACTGCAATTAATGAAGAAATGAAAATGGCTGCGGTTAAAGCTTTGGCAACTTTGGCTAAAGAAAAAATTCCGGAAATAGTTATTAATGCTTATGGCGGAAAAGATTTTTCATTTGGAAGAGAGTATATAATTCCAAAGCCTTTTGATCCGAGAGTACTCTGGTATGTTGCACCGGCAGTTGCTAAAGCTGCAATTGAAACAGGTGTGGCGAAATTGAAGATAACTGATTGGAATACTTATACAGAAGAATTGAAGGAACGTTTGGGTCTTTCAAAAGAAGTTGTCAGGGTAATGATTCATAAAGCCCAGAAGAATCCGAAGAAAGTTGTATTTCCCGAAGGAGAGGAAGAAAAAATAATAAGAGCAGCTCATGTTGCAAGGAAAGAAAATATAGCTTATCCGGTTTTACTTGGTAATGAAATAAATATCAAAAAAATGATAAAGAGCCTGGGATACAATCTGGCGGAGTTTGAAATAAAAGACCCATATAAAAGTGAAGAAGCTGTTCATTATGCAATTGAGTTTTACGAAAGAAGGCGAAGAAAAGGAGTAACGCTTTCTTTGGCAAAAAAACTGATGAAGAAAAGAATTTATTTCGGTTCAATGATGGTTAAACAGGGTAATGCGGATGCACTCATAAGCGGATTAACAACTCATTACCCGGAGACAATAAGACCGGCGCTTGAATGTATTGGTGTAAGAAAAGGATTAAAGATTGTTTCAGGGCTTTATTTAATTGTAACAAAGAAAGAAGTTTATTCCTTCGCAGATACAACAGTTAATGTTAATCCCAATTCGGAAGAACTTGCCCAGATTGCAATAACTGCTGCTGAAAAAGTTAGAGAATTTGATATTGTTCCTAAAGTTGCTATGCTTTCATTCAGCAACTTTGGAAGCGCAAAATATCCTGAATCTCAGAAAGTTAAACAAGCTGTCGATATAGTTAAGAAACTTCAGCCGGATTTAATTGTTGATGGTGAGATGCAGGCAGATACAGCGGTTATGCCTGATATACTTGAACATGATTTTCCGTTCAGCAGTCTTAAAGGCGGTGCAAATACTTTGATTTTCCCTGATCTTAATTCCGGTAATATTGCGTACAAGCTTATGGCGCGAATTGGACAAGCAACAGTTATTGGCCCTGTTTTAATGGGAATGGCAAAACCGATTCACGTTCTGCAGCGCGGAGCTACTGTTGATGATATAGTTAATATGGCTGCAATTGCTGTCGTTGACGCAAACAAAAGACAGGTTGAGATTAAAGAAGTTGTATAAGTAAAATTTCGTAGCA
>CAZUOC010000247.1:0-4356 GCA_964622335.1 uncultured Ignavibacteriaceae bacterium | reverse complement strand
TAAAAAAATAGATTTAGTTCTTGCAGATCATCCTGAAAATTTAATTTCTAATCTGAAATCTATCTTCACCAGAATATCTCTTGCATCAAAATTTACCGTAATTATTGATAACTTCAATTTCTTAGATGAGTTTACACTCGATATACTGAAAGAAATTTTACCAATTCTCCAGGTAAACAGGATAAGAGTTATACTTGCAGAAAGAGCAGATTACGAAAATTCGTCTAATAGGATAATTAACAAAGTACTTGAAATTAATCTTTCCCCTTTCACAGAAACAAATCTTACAGAATACCTTGATGATGCTTTAGCAACTTTCTTCCCTAAGGACCAGCTTAAAGAGCTTATTATTAAATATGCCGATTTGCTACCCGGAAGCATTATAAGCTTTATCAGGGATTTAATTCTTTTAAATGTTATAAAATTCACTTCCGAGGGACAGGAAATTGTATCCGGTGAAAAAACAGATCAGTTGTTGGAAAGTTCGCAAGAAGAAATTTTTCGTTTAAGACTTTCCCTTTTATCCGAAGATGAAATGAAAATTGCTAGGTTTATTGCTTCTTTTAATATTTCTCCGGAGCCTAAAGTTATATCTGTACTCAATCATTTATCGGTTGATGAAGTAAACAGGATAATAAAAATATTAGGGAAGAAAAATATTTTAGAAGTATCAAATATAACAGATGCTTTCAATTTTACTTCGGAAAGTCTTAAAAAGTACATTTATTCATCGACTGAAAGTAAAGATAATTATCATAAAGAAATCGCAAAATCAATTTCTGAAAAATTCCCTGCTTTTAACAGACAGGAACTCGCCAGGCACTTTGAGCTTAGTAAGGATTTTACTGCAAGTTATAATATTCTTTCGGAAGAAATAAAAGAAGCGGAAAGGTTATTTGCATATTCTTACGAAAAAAATATGTTGAATCATCTTTTAAAACTGCCGTTAGAAGAAAAATATCAAACAGAGCTTTCTTATAAATTATCATCAACACTTTATAAACTGGACGATCCTAAATCAGCGTTGGAAATTATAGAAGAATTATTATCAAAAGAAATTGATGAGAACATCAAAAACGAACTAATGATTTTAAAAGGAAGCTGTTTGATTGAGCTTGGAGAACTGGACGCTGGTAAAAATATTTTGATGGAGCTGGTAGAGAAGATCAACGATGAAAAGAAAAAACAAAAACTTATTCTGGAGATAGCTTATGCAGAATTTGATTTGAATAATTATGTTGGTGCTGAAAGAATGACCTTGGAAATGCTTTCTTATGAAGATTTTGATCATGAAGAAAAGGGTAGAGCATATAACTTATTGGGACTTATAGAGATTTATTCTAGAAATAATTTTGAAGAAGCTCTTAATCACTTCAAGAAAGCATTAGAGATATATAAACTTGCAAACTTATATTCTAATGAAGTAAAAGTAGGTGTTAACATAGGAAATATTTATAATATGTTAGGTGATTCTATTAACGCCGAAAAATATTGGAGCAGTTCACTTGAGTCAAACGTTCCTTTAGGTAATCTTGAAAGTGAAGGGAAAATATTAATGAATTTTGGGATTTTATATTTCAATAAGTTCCAATGTGAGAAGGCAATAGAACAGTATAACAGAACTAATGATATATTTGTTAGTCTTGGAAACAGGCATGCACAAGGTTTGTCTTTAACTAATCTTGGCGAAATAAACATTGATATATGCAATTATCAGGACGCGTATGATTCATTGAATAAAGCCAGAGAAATATTTAACAAGCTGGCCAATGTTGATGAAGAAGCCGAGGTTCTTTTTTTACTCGGCAAGCTTTATTATTTACTTTGGGATGAGAATGAAATTAATGGGATTATAAAATCGTATAAAGAAATTTTAATTGAAGTTACTGAAAGGCATAAAAATAATATTGAGTTTCTTGAGCTGTTATCGAGAAATAGTTATGATGAAAAATTATTAAAGAAAGTTAAAACTAAATATCAGGAATTAAATGACAGAGGCAACTATTCAAAGTCTAATATCTTATTTTGTGAAACTTGCATTAATAATGAAAATTATAGTGAAGCATTTGCTGCTGTGAATGAAGAAGAATTTTTACAGATATGTGCAGAGAATTCTTTAGTTAAAGCTAATAGAGAATTTCTGATAGGCGAAATTTCTGCGAAGAATGAGATGCTGGATTTACCCAACCCATTTAAATGTTATAGTGCGGCTTATGAAATAATAGAGGATAGTTATATAACTGAATTAACATGGAAGGTCTTGTTAAAATTATCAGAAATATATTATGAAAGAGGAAATTTCAGCAAGATTACCGATAATATCTTTTATACTAAAAAAATTCTCTTTTTTATTGCCGATCAAATAAAAGACAATGATTTGAAAAATAAATACCTGAATAGACCGGATAGGGCGGGTGCAATTAGTCGTTTAGAATTTTTAGAGAAGGAAGTGTCGTAATGTCTGAAAAGACAATAAAGGTTAAAATTTTTTCGGATGGAAAAGATGTATCATCTGTTGCGTCGATAATAAAGCAAGTAAATATTTCAGACGTAAAAATAGTTTGCCAGACACCGCGTAAAATTGAAATAGAAAAAAATGATATTGTAGTTTTACTCATAAATAAATTCAATTCTAATTTATTAACACTTATTCTGAATGTTTTGGAAACAATAAAGAATAAATTTATAGTTGTAATTAGAAATGACTCGGCTTTATTAGTTACTTCTTTAGTAAAGTTAGGTTTCAATAATATTTTTCTGTTTCCTCATGAAATACCCAAATTCAATTCATATCTTCAGGAGCTAATTAACAACAATTCTTATTTAACAGTAACACTGGAAAATAAGGAATCTGATCTTTGGAACTTTAATTCTATCATAGGAACATCTCCTAAATTTTCCTCAATAATTGAAATAGCAAAAAGAGTTTCTGAAAATATAAATGTAAGCGTACTTATTCTTGGGGAAACCGGAACCGGCAAAAGTTTATTAGCAAAAGTAATTCATAAAAATAGCAGAGCTGCAAACGCTCCATTTATCGAAATCGTTTGTTCGGCAATACCTGAAGATTTACTTGAATCAGAATTATTTGGTCACGAGAAAGGAGCGTTTACAAATGCATTGTATAGAAAATTAGGCTTGTTTGAACTCGCAGAAAATGGAACTCTTCTTTTAGATGAGATCGGCGATTTAAGTCTTAACCTTCAGGTAAAACTTCTTCGTGTGATTGAAAAGAAAATAATAAGAAGATTAGGAGGAGTTGATGATATACCTATAAATACGAGAATAATTTCAGCCACTAACAGAGATTTAAATGAAATGGTTAAACAAAATCTTTTCAGAGAAGATTTATTTCATAGATTAAATGTTGTTTCAATTTTGTTGCCTCCCCTCAGAGAAAGAAAGGAGGATATTGTACTACTTGCAAGGAAATTTATTGAGGAGTTTAATAAGCAATTCAATAAATCTGTAAATAAGATCGAAAAGAAACTTGAAGAGTTTATGCTAGCTTATTCATGGCCTGGAAATGTAAGGGAGCTGCGGAACGCAATTGAAAGAGCAGTTTTATTATCAGATGTCAACGAATTAAATCTTGATGATTTTTCCAATTTGTTAAAGAACCTTCCTTTGAATATATTAGAAGAAAATGAACATATTGCATTTCATCCTCATTTAATCAGGCTCGATTTAAGCTATGAAAAAACAGATCTTCTTAAAGTTTCAAGATTATATGCTAAAGAAGTATTAAAAAAGTTAGATGGAAATAAAAGTAAATCCGCACGAATTCTAGGAATTTCGCGACCTAAACTTGATAAATTGTTAAATGATGGTAAATTAAAATAAATATTGTAAAAAATATTTACAATCGGGGTGTTCTTACGTATAATTTTAAGTAATAATTACTCGTATCTTTAGTTCCTTACCTAAAACCTTCAAAAAATTAAAAAAATAGCTCTTGGTATAACCTATGCTATATAAACTCCCAGGCTATTGTGGGTATTGTGTCATTTTCTACGATATACTATAACTAAGTAAGGAGTACTATGCGTAAAACTCTTTTTATTGGAGTTATTATAGTAGGAGCGTTTGTATCTGGATACGCTCAAACTATCAATAACGTTGAGGAAGCTGTAAGATACAGAGTTCCTCAAGATGCAGTTCAACTTGAAAGTTCAGCTATCTCAGGTACCATGGATAAGATGGAAAGTATCATGGTTCTTGAAAGCAGATCTTCAGCACAAATCCAGGAGTTAGGAAGTCGCTACGCTTTCACAAGATCAGGTTCACAGCTTGATGAATTGGGAAGTCGCTACGCTTTCACAAGATCAGGTTCACAGCTTGATGAATTGGGAAGTC
>CAZUOC010000246.1:1173-4357 GCA_964622335.1 uncultured Ignavibacteriaceae bacterium | reverse complement strand
TTGGTGAGGGTGGTTTTGGTTCAGTTTATAAAGTAGAGAAAGAATCAAACGACTTTAAGATATCCAACTCTGCATATAAATCTTTAAAGAATTACCTGTGGAAAGGGAATATAAGAGAGCTTGAAGCTGTAATTCAAAGAGCCTGTATTCTTGCAAAATCTTCCAAAAGAAATCTTATACAGCTTTTTGATTTACCGAAGGAGATTGTTAAAGAAACTTCAATTGATTTTGACGACCTTGTGCTCGAATCTCTAAGACACAGGAAATTTTCTCATTCTTCTGTGACAGAAACAGCAAAAGAATTAGGGAATGTGAACAGAACTCTTGTATCGGAAAACTTCAGAGGATATTGTTTTAAGATTTTAGTTGAGAATGATTTCCATTTGGCAAATATTACAAATTTAATTTCGGAAACAGATGATCCTGAAGTTAACGAAAGAGTGAAGAGTAAAATCGAAACCTTTGTTCAGAACATCGAAAATGATATGAAAAACATTTCGGTTAAAGATTTTGAAACTGTTAAATCTAAATTGATTTCAAAGTATAAAAACCTGCCTCAAAGATTTCATTTTTATCTTGATGAAGTGATTAAACATTATCTTTAATTATGTAACCTTCCTTATAAGTTACACGTCGTATTATTTATGGAAATATCCGTTTATCATAAAGTGTACAAAAACAGCGAAGCAGTTGTATATATTTGTAGTCTCAGGTTGTGCCTATTGTGGTTTACTAGTTTGAAATAATATTGAAATGCTTGGCACGCCGATTGGCAATGCAAAGTGTTTTAAGTTCTTATAAATTTTAAGGAGCATGTATGTTTAACAGATTATTACTAGCATTTTTAACTGTAATTATTTTATCCGGAAGTAATTCCGTGTTTTCCCAAGATGAGGAAAACGGAAATGAAAAAGCTGATGCTGTAAAACAGGATTTTGAAGAATCATCAGATAAAGATTCCGATTATGACTGGCATGATTTTAAAGTAGATTTTGATCTGTTCGATTCTCATCTTACTCACTCTCCATCGGTTTCGCTAGGTTACGGTTTTTCTACAATGAACATTCATAACTTTTCCGAATCATTCGCAGAGCCAAATATTCCCGAAATTAAGCTCGGCTATACGAATGAGAAGTCGACCTGGACCGCAGAAAATATCTTACATTATAAATACAATTATCTCTTTTTAAGTAATCTTACCACAGATATTTCCGGTACTCCGACTGTAAATGAAATCGAATCAAATTTGTGGAGATTTGGATTTGGATGGGCAAGGGGTTATGGATACAGGCTTGGTTCCACATCGGCTATTATTCCATACAATTCATATTCTTTTGCATGGTCAAGACTTGATGTAAAAAATTTTCCTTCTAATCCTGATGATGCGAATAAACTTGCTTTGTTCAACGATGCTTTCCGTTTTGGAACAGGTTCCGAGGCTGGTTTGAGAATAAAGGTAATTCCTCTGGTTAATATCGAAGTTGGTTATGAGCGGTCAGTTATCTTTGAAAGACATCTTTTCTGGAAGTGGGCAGGTAGTGCTTTGTTAGAAGGTGCAGGACAGTGGGCACTCGATGCATTTGTAGACAAAATTATGGACTCTACTCCTTATGCTGCCCCTGTTGTAGCATTTGTCCTTAAGAGCGCGTTATCTTATGGAATCTATGAATTAAGGCAGGAAAAAATGAATTGGCCGTTTAAAAGTGCAGCACCACTTGCTTATGATCAGTTTAAATTTGGTTTAACGTTTAATTTCTAATTGAATTACTGCAATCATGCAATCATGCGACTCATGCTTGCATTATATAAAATGTATTTTCAGATTTACAATTTCAGAATTACTTCCCAATCTCACTGGAGGTCCCCATGTTCCTACTCCGCACGTTACATAAAACTGGGTTTGCTCTTTCTTTAAATATCCCCAGCTTATTTCATAAATCCATTTTGTTATAAAGTTTACGGGAAACATTTGCCCGTTATGGGTATGACCGGAAAGTTGCAGATCAATATTTTCATTTACTGCTTCTTCAAGTTTGCTTGGAGTGTGATCTAATAGAATGACAGGATAATTTTTGTTAATGTCTGTCATAATTTCTTTTAAAGACTTTCTTTGTTTTCCCGTAAAATTAATCTTACTTCTATCATCTCTTCCAACGACATAAAAACTATTCTCGATAAAAACAGATGAATCCCTAATCACACTTAATCCCATTTCTTCCATGTATTTATCTAATTCATCAGCACCATTTATAAATTCGTGATTTCCATTTGAAACAAAGACACCACACTTCGATTTTATTTTAGATAAACTTTGCCCGATATTATCGCGTTTCAGAATATTAATGTTATCATCAAGGATATCTCCTGTCATCAGAACAATATCTGCGTCAAGAGAATTTATATTTCCAACTATTTTATCGAGAAGTTCACCGTTATTAATCAGGGTAAGATGAAAATCTCCAACAAGAACAATATTAAGCTCGTTCATCATTGACGACTTTTTAGGAATATTAATCTCGGCGTGATTTATCTTTATATTTCTTGTATTTATAAATCCAGCAATAATAATTATTATGCTTACGAATAAAACAACAATAAAGGCGACAAACTTTGTGGCTAAATAATTTGCAGTTATGAAAGTTGGATAAATACTAAAGAAATGGTTAAGCAGTCTTGTTAAATCAATTAAAAGAATGAACAGGAAGAAATAAAGCATAAAGGCGAACCAGAAGGAACCACTCCATAGAAGAATATCGTAAATAATCTCCGGAATTTTTGAGCCTGCAATTTTTGCAATTATATATCCCGAAACTGCAAACAAAAAAATAATCATGTAGAAAGGTTTTAGAAAAGGAAAAAGAGCAATTGCATGCCATCCATGAATAAAGATGTAATAATTTGCGGCCGAATAAATTATAAGGAAAACTATAAAAAATAAGACCATAATCATCCGAATGTTTGTATTTTCGTGCAGTTAAAAATTTGTTTTACTAAATATTATTTTTTATGATGAAAAATATATCATTATTTTCTTTATTATGGAGAAAACTTCCTGGAGAAAGTATGAGAGCCATAAAATATAAAATATTAGTTGCATGCATTTTTCTTTTACCGCTTTCTGTTTATGCACAAAATGATGTTGATGGAAGTACGGATAATCCTCATGTTCCGCGCTATCCGGGTT
>CAZUOC010000246.1:0-1163 GCA_964622335.1 uncultured Ignavibacteriaceae bacterium | reverse complement strand
TGGAATTATATTTTATAATGAAACTAATAACAGGAATTATGAACTTACTTTAGGTCCCCTGGTAAAAAATTCTCCTAATGAGCAATTATATACACCAACCGATACAAGAACTCTTAGTGGAAAAATAACAACATTGCAGTATCTGATTAAGAATGCCGAATTTCAGGATGTTGTTGATTTTTATGATAATACTCTTAAAAAGAATGGATTTGAGTTAATTGCTTTTACAAGAGCTGCCAGACCGATGGATGTTGCCGGGAGAAACTGGACTAATTCTATTTATGATAAGCTTCCCCATAAGCTTAAAAGTAATATTGCTGGTACAAAAGGAGGAGAAGAGAAAAGATATTATATAGTAGGGCAAATAAACCAGCCCGGTCAAAAAGTATATACCGCGATTGTTATTAATGAATTCGATAGAAATGAAATCTATGTTCATGTTGATGTTGTCGGTGAAGGAGAAAAAATAGAGAAGCAGGAGGAAACAAATGCAAAAACTATTGAGGCTGATTTAAAGAACAAAGGGTATTCAATTATTACTGGAATTTATTTTGACCAGGATAAGGCTGATCTTAAAGAGGAATCTAAACCTGCTTTAGATGAAATAGCAAAATATTTAAAGAAGAATCAAGGAGTTATTCTGTATGTTGTTGGTCATACAGATATGGCAGGCAGACTTGATTTCAAATTGTCTCTCTCAAAAAACCGTGCTGTTGCCGTAATAAAAGTTTTGACAGACAGGTATTCAATTGCATCGGAAAGATTAATACCTGACGGTGTAGGTTTTTTATCTCCTATAGCTTCAAATCAGGATCTTGAGGGAAGAAAGAAAAATGAAAGAATTGAATTAGTTCTCAAAACATTTTGAGTATGGAAAATAAACCTGGTATTTTCAACGCGGCAATAGGTGATAAGAAAAAATTCTTTCTAGTTATACTTCTATTAATTTTCATTTCAGTTCTGTTAAATTCTTTACTTTATTTATCCGGATTTTATTCAATCTCTGCAGATGAAAGCGGAAGAACTTTACTTGCTTATCAATGGCTTCACGGGGGCTACAAAGTAACTCCAACGTGGCTTCCTTTTTACACAGTAGTTATTGGCAATGGAATAAAAATTATTCCTGATCTATTCTGGACGCCAAGAATAATTTGTAGTTTCTT
>CAZUOC010000245.1:0-4371 GCA_964622335.1 uncultured Ignavibacteriaceae bacterium | reverse complement strand
AACCGAAGTAAAAATCAACACATCTATGCCTTTTAAGGATATTTTGCCATCGAATATCAACCTGGTTGGCGCTGAAATAGAAATGGTGGAGTTTCAGAACAGGGAAGCGTTATTAAAGAATGCTCTTACTGATGCTGAACAGGATTATGATTTTATTATTATAGATTGCCCTCCATCTTTAGGTTTATTAACTTTGAATGCTTTGACTTCCTCTAATTCTGTTCTTATTCCTGTCCAATGTGAGTATTTTGCTTTGGAAGGACTTGGACAATTGTTAAATACAATCAACATTGTGAAGCAACATTTTAATAAAACTTTGTCTATTGAAGGCGTATTATTAACTATGTTTGATTCAAGGCTCCGGCTCTCACAGCAGGTTGCTGATGAGGTAAGGAAATATTTTGGTGATAAAGTCTTTAAAACTGTTATACATAGAAATGTAAGAATATCTGAAGCCCCGAGTTACGGAAAACCGATTATTCTTTACGATGCTGTTTCTACCGGATCAAAAAATTATATGGCTCTTGCTTCTGAATTGCTCGAACGAAATGAAATCAAAACAAATTAAAATTAAGAAATGAGTAAAATGAAACCAGGTTTGGGGAGAGGTCTTGATGCCCTGATGAATCCTCAAAGATTTAAGCAAGAAGATGAATCCGTTGATTATTCAAATTTAAGTAAAGATGACGGCGAACAAATTGATGTCCTTGCAAAAATTCCCGTTACAAATGTTTCGCCGAATCCTTACCAGCCAAGAACTCATTTTGAGCCTGAAGCTTTTGAGGAATTAAAAAAATCTATTCTGTCTAATGGACTTATCCAGCCAATAACTGTAAGAAGAAAATCTCCCACGCATTATGAGCTGATTTCCGGTGAAAGAAGATTAAAAGCCTGCAGTGAAATCGGGATGAGGGAAATTCCGGCTTACATCATTAAAGTCGATACCGAAGAAGCCATGCTCGCGCTCGCATTGATCGAGAATATCCAGAGAGAAAAACTGAACCCGATCGAGATTGGATTTGCCTACAAAAGGCTTATGGAAGAATGCCATCTTACACAAGAACAAATTGCAGAGAAAGTCGGCAAAGACAGAACAACCGTTGCAAATATGATCCGTTTATTAAAATTGCCTCATGAAATACAGGACAGCTTAATAAAAGAAGAAATAACAGCCGGACATGCAAGAGCTTTGATAAATCTCTCAAGCCCTGAACTACAGCTTGAAGCTTTGAGAAAAATAAAATCCGGAAGTCTTTCAGTCAGAAAAGTTGAAAGCCTGGTAAGAAAATTATCTAATTCCACCGATCTTAAGAAAAGAACTTACACACTAACACCACAGGTTTCAAACAGTTCTGAAATGAGGGACATTGAGGATAAGCTTCAAAAAATATTTGGCACTAAAGTAATTTGCCGTAAAAAAGTTGATGGGACAGGTGAGATTGTAATTGAATTTTATTCAACCGATGAATTGGAAAGACTCTTTGATCTCTTTGAAGTTATCAACAAAAATTACAGTTAAGAGTTTTTTCCTTATCCTGTTTCTTTCTTCAGTTGTATTCTCGCAACAGGATACCACATCCAAAGAAAATTCCGATACTGTTTTCGTTATGGCAAAATCTCCATGGTTTGCTGTATTACAAAGTGCGGTTGTTCCGGGTTTGGGACAGATCTATAATGAATCTTATATAAAAGCGCCTATAATTTGGGGAGCAGCAGCATTACTAGTTTATGGCTGGGTTTACAACAACAACAAGCATTCTGATTACGGTAACTTATATCAGCAAACCCAGAACGAATTTTACAGGAGATATAGAGATTTTTATGGAGATCAGCGGGATCTGTTCACAATTTATATGGGATTGCTGTATTTATTAAATCTTGTAGATGCTTATGTAGATGCGCATCTTTTTGATTTTAATGTGACAGACGGTCCAATTAATAATAGTCCAATGCTTAACTTAAGAATAAAGTTCTGATTTTTTTAACAGTTTCGTTCTCCAAATGAAAAACTTTGTTGTTTGTAAAAACTGTAACTCGGAAAATCCTTTCTACGGACTTATTTGTCTGAACTGCAAATCATATCTCAGGGAAAGAGTTTATAATATAGATTTATGGCATACGATTTCACTTTTGATCGAAAGTCCTTCCAAAGCTTTCAAACTAATTATTAATTCTGAACACAAGAACTTTCTTGTTTTTCTTCTTCTTCTTGTTTCCGGTAAAGTATTGTTGAATGGCATCTTCCTGAAAATATTTTTTCTTAAAGGAGCAGAGTTTCCAAATTATTTTTTGGATTATCTTCTTGTTCTTTCATTTTTCGCTATAATCCTTTTATTGTTTTCCGCTTTGTTAAAAATCATAACAGAGAAAAGCGGAATTCAAACAAGATATGCCGATAACTTTTCAATCCTCACATATTCTTTTGTTCCATATATATTTAGTCTTATAATACTTTTCCCCATTGAATTGATATTATTCGGCGGATACCTGTTTTCTTATAATCCATCGCCGTTTCAGATAAAAGAAACATTATCGTACGTACTTCTTGCTTTTGAGGGACTAATAATTTTATGGAGTATTTTTCTTACTATTTCGGCAATTAAAGTTACTTCAAATAATTTTCTTTATTCTTTTATATTTGGAGTTGTAATTCACACACTGTTTTATATTTCATTAATTTTCTTATCAATCGGTTTATTTAAATAAAACTACCAAGAACTATGAACAGCATATTTGAAAAAGAAAAAGAGTTTTTTATTTCAACTTATAAAAGAATTCCACTCGAGATTGTAAGGGGAGAGGGAATTTATCTATATGATAAACAGTGGAATAAATATTTAGATTTCTTTTCAGGGCTTGCAGTAAATGCTCTGGGTTATGCTCATCCTGATGTTAATAAAGCTATAAATGATCAGGTTTCAAAATTCACACATTTATCAAATTATTTTATCACAGAGCCGCAAATAAATTTTGCAGAAAACCTGGTTAAATACTCAGGAATGTCAAGAGTTTTTCTTTCCAACAGTGGAACTGAGGCAAATGAAGGCGTAATAAAAATTATCAGGAAAGTTAAAGGCAAAGACAAAAAAATATTTGCTTTTACTGGAGGATTCCACGGTAGGACCTATGGTGCCTTAACACTCACTGCAAGTGAAAAATATCAGCAAGGATTTGAACCCTTGCTTCAGAATATTGAATATATAACTTTCAATGACAATAAAGATCTTCTGAAAAAAGTTGATAAAAATACCGCGGCAATATTCATAGAATTTATCCAGGGAGAAGGGGGGATTTTTACGGCTTCCGAAGAATTTGCAAAGAATATCGAAAAGCTTAGAAAAGAATTTTCATTTCTTCTTGTTGCAGATGAAATTCAGTGTGGGATAGGAAGAACAGGCAAAGCTTTTGCTTATGAACTTTATAATATTAAACCCGATATTGTTGTTGTTGCCAAATCTGTTGGCGGGGGATTACCATTGGGAGCGTTTTTAGTATCAGAAGAATTAAAAGATATTTTAACTGCTGGAAACCACGGTACAACCTTTGGCGGAAATCCTGTAGCTTGTGCAGCGGGAAATGTGGTCTTGGAAAAGATTTTTGAAGAAGGACTTCTTAATCAAGTTAAAGAAAATGGAGACTATCTATTTAACCATTTGACAAAGCTTAAAGATGAATTTCCAAAAGAAATAAAGGAAATCAGGGGAAAAGGTTATATGGCTGGAATTGAGCATTATTACGAATGTTCTAAACTTGTTGAGAAGTTCAGGGACAAGAAAATCCTTGTGAATTGCACGAATACAAATGTGATTAGAATTTTGCCTCCGTTAATAGCTGGTAAAGAACATATAGACTTTTTTATTTCAACTTACAGAGATATCCTTAAAGAATTGAACTAACCCAGTTTACAATTGCTCCATATCTTATTCCCTTTGTGCTCACTTTTACTTCAGGAAGGTTCAGGCAATTAACTATTTCAGATAAGATAATCGTTCCGGCAAGTAAAACGTCTTCTCTTCCTTTCACAATGGAAGAATATCTTTGAATAATTTCAGTAGAATTTAATTTTGATAATTCTTCTACAAAATTTTGAAGTTCTTCCTTATTAAGTGTTAAGGCTTCAACTAAATCTTCATTATAAACTTTTAATTTTAATTTTATACAGGCTAAAGTTGTAGGTGTTCCCGCAATAGCAATTCCTGTATCAATTTTTCCAACCTTATTCAAGATTTCATTTAAAACATCCAGTAAATGTTCACCAAAATTTTCAATATCTTTTTTAGCAGGAGGATCCGATTTGAAAAACTTCTCAGTTAAAGTCACAACTCCAACCGGATAACTCTTACTGAAATGGATTTCCCTACCTTTTCCAAA
>CAZUOC010000244.1:0-4377 GCA_964622335.1 uncultured Ignavibacteriaceae bacterium | reverse complement strand
TGCAGCGGCTATTTCAAAAAAACATGGAAAAGCAGTCTGGCGAAACCGGATTAAAAGATTAATAAGAACTTCCTATAGACTAAACAAGGAAAAGCTGACAAACCTTTGTAAGAAAAAAAGCATTTTACTCAGAGTAGTATTTTCAACATTGTCGTTGACAGAAGAAAATATGAAAAGGGTAAGGCTGCAAGATATAAAGCCCGACGTTGTAGAATTGTTGCAAAGGTTAGAAAGCAGCATATAAATGAAAGCAATATTAATATTTATTATAAAAGGATATCAAAAGATAATATCACCTCTTTTTCCACCATCCTGCCGATTTTATCCCTCTTGCTCTGAATATGGTATAGAGGCAGTAACAAAATATGGAGCAATAAAGGGCGGAGTAATGACCGCCTGGAGAATTTTAAGATGTAATCCCTTAAACAAGGGAGGTTATGATCCAGTACGCTAAACGGGAAACTAATGGATAGACGAACAGTTATAGCATTTATTTTAATAGGGGGCATATTAATTATTTGGTTATACTTTAATTCACCAAAGCCGCCGGTTAATTCGCCTATAAACCAAGCAGATACAACGCACGTTACAAAATTGGATACGGTATCCAAACCTGTTCCAAAGAAAGAAAAAGAAGTTCCAAAAGTAGTGGCAGAAGATACAATCCCAATACTAGGTAAATATTTTCAGAAATCGGACGAGAAAGAAAAAATAATAACAATAGACAACGATCTTTTAATACTCGAAATTTCAACAAAGGGGGCAAACATAAGGAAATGTTACCTTAAAAAATTTAAGAATTGGTATTCTGCAAAATCGGATTCTGTAAACTATAATACTATGGTTCAATTAATAAACTATAGCCTGTCAAACGCTTATGATATTGCTTTTGTTACCTCAGATGGTAAAGCCATTAATACGGGAGAACTTCACTTTGACAGCGATTCAAAAAAAGCCAGATACAGTCTTTCAGGAAACGATAGTCTGACATTGGAATTTACAACTATGGCCGAGAACAAGGGGCAGATAAAAAAGATTTACACCTTCTTTGGAAACAAGTATAACTTTATTTCCAATATCCAGCTTATAGGAATGAACGGTATAATAGGGAACAATGCTTATGATGTGGTTTGGAATAGCGGCATTCGTTCTGTAGAGAAAAATTCTGTTGATGAGGCGAACTCTTCAGATGCCAGTGTTTATTATGGAGATGAACAGGTTATAGTAGATGCAACGAATTTGAAGGAACCCGTTGAGGAGGAATTCAACGGGAGGATTGATTGGCTAAATGTAAGAAACAAATATTTTACTGCTATAATTGCTCCACAAAATCCAGGTGGGGTAGATGGAGCATATATAAGAGGCACCAGAGAGGAGGATGGTAAAGAAGGAGTTAAAGAAATATATAGCGGTAGGCTCATCGTTCCTTTTAAGAACACAGATTTCGAATCTAACACATTTAATATTTACTTAGGTCCGGTAGATTACGACATCTTAAAGGAATATGGAGATAATTTTGAAGATATTGTAAATTTTGGTAGCCTCTTCGGAATAACTTTTATTGTAAGACCAATAGCCGAATATGTTCTTCTTCCCCTGTTCACTTTCCTTCACAGCATCATTCCGAATTATGGTTTTGTAATAATCGTCTTTTCGATCATTATTAAAATAGTTCTTTATCCCCTTACAAAGCAGAGCATGCAATCAATGAAAAAGATGCAATTGCTCCAGCCCAAAATAACAGAGATAAAAGAAAAGTATAAAGACGATGCACAAAAAATAAATAAAGAAACAATGAAGCTTTATTCTACTTATGGTGTGAATCCAGCCGGGGGCTGTTTGCCATTAGTTTTGCAAATGCCAATATTTATTGCATTATGGGGACTGTTCCGCGTTGCCATAGAATTACGACAGAAACCTTTCATCTTCTGGATTACGGACCTATCCCGTCCCGATATCATTTATCACATGTCTTTTAAATTACCAATATTCGGGATAGACCAAATATCCGGGCTGGCACTGCTGATGGGTGTTACTACTTTTTTCCAGCAAAAGATGAGTATGAAGGACCCAAAGCAACAGGCGCTGGTTTATGTAATGCCGGTCATGTTGACAATTCTTTTTATGAGCTTTCCATCGGGATTAAATCTTTATTATTTCATGTTTAATATTCTTTCAATTGCACAACAGTATTATGTAAATCATAAACATGATGGTATGGTACTGGAGCCGGTGAAGAATCCCAAGAAACAAAAGGGTTTTATGTCTAAGCTTTTGGAGGCCGCTGAGCAGAACGCAAAACAACAGCAAAAAAGAAGAAGATAGAAAACAGTCCCGACACAAAGCATTTCTAAAACCATAGAAATATGCTATTTTAATCTTCAAAAAATCTCTTCTTTATAAATGCCCATTAGATTTAAAATAATTGTTGTCACGATTCTTTTTGCATTTACTGGCGTCATAAAAAGCCAAATCTTAGACACAATTCAATTAGAGTACAAAAAAGAGGACTTCCCCTTTGGTCTGGAAGAAAGAGTTCCAAAGAACAAGCCTGTTGTAGCCTTAGCATTAAGTGGTGGCGGTGCACGTGGACTTGCACAGATTGGCGTTTTAAAAGCTCTAAAAGAAGCCGGAATCCGTATTGATATGATTATTGGGACAAGTATGGGCAGTATTATCGGCGGGCTTTATGCCGCGGGCTATTCGGTTGAACAGCTTGATTCAATAGCAAGAAATACAGATTGGGATGAACTTTTGTTGCCGGAAGGTGAAACAAACAGACGAGAATTATTTGTTGATCAGAAAGTTACTGAAGATAAAGCAATCTTAACATTAAGGCTTAATGGATTTTCACCGGTAATTCCCACGTCTATAAACACAGGGCATAGACTTTCGAACTATTTGAATCTGCTGGCATTACAGGCTCCGGTTCATATTGAAAAAAACTTTGATGAATTTAAAATTAAATTCAGAGCAGTATGTACCAACCTTGTTACTGGCGAACCAGTTGTTTTAGATAAAGGTTCTTTAAGCCAGGCAATGAGAGCAAGTTCAAGCGTTTCATTTTTCCTTCCCCCGGTTAAGATAGATTCTCTAATTTTAGTAGATGGCGGATTGGCTGCAAACATCCCGGTTAAGATAGCTTTTGAACAAGGCGCTGACATTGTAATTGCAGTTAATACTGCAAGCGAACTTCATCCTAAAGAAGACCTTGATCTACCCTGGATTATAGCAGACCAGATTATAAGTATACCAATGAAGCACATGAACGATAACCAGTTATCATTGGCTGATTTTGTTATTTCGCCAGCGGATTCAAACAGATCCGCAGCAGATTTTACTAATATTGATTCGTTAATCTCAGAAGGTTATGAAAGCACAATACAAAAGACAGCAAACATAAGAAGTAAAATTGATAGTATTGCTACCAAATCGTTATTGGGACAAAATAAATACTTTTATAATGTTGAAAATCATGAAAGTATTTTTCCGTGGGGAACCCCCCTGTTAAAGAAATATTCTTCTGAAGATTCTGTTTCTGAAAACGAGATAAAAAAGGATATATATTCTTTATACGATACAGATGAATTTGAAAATCTTAAAGCAGTTGTTACAAGAAAGCAAAACAAAACAGACATATCATTTGTTTCAGACAGCCATTCTATAATAAACAAAATAGATTGTTCCGGGATTACAGTTATTGACAAAGCAGCAGTTGATAGTATAACCAAGAGAGTAGTTGGTAAACCACACAATAGTATAAACGTGTATTCGCTTATAGTGAGTATTATTAATCAATACAGAAAAGCGGGGTACTCTCTGGCATCATTAAGAAGCAAGAAGTTTAATGAATATACCGGAAGATTATCGCTCTCCTTTAACGAGGGAATTGTTTACTCTATATCCGTAGAGGGAAACACAAGAACGAGCCGCAATATTATTACCAGAGAATTTCCAATAAAAGCCGGAGACTATTTTCTTTACACAGAGATTTCTGAAGGATTAACTAACCTGAGAAGCACGAACCTTTTCGATGACATAATACTTTTAGTAAAAAAAGATGGCGATATGAATAATATTATATTGAAGGTTACGGAAAAAACGTCAGGTCTGTTAAGAGTAGGATTTAGAGTTGATAATGAAAACAAAGCACAACTGAATCTTGACATCAGGGACGAAAACCTCTTTGGAACCGCAACAGAATTGGGTCTTATTTTATTCGGAGGAACAAGAAACAGAGCCTATATATTGGAGCATAAATCAAATAGAATATTTAATACATATCTTACATATAAGATAAATGCATACTATCAGTATCAAAATGTTTATAGCTATAAAAACGCACCGACAACATCAGACAGAACTTTTTCAAGAGAA
>CAZUOC010000243.1:0-4381 GCA_964622335.1 uncultured Ignavibacteriaceae bacterium | reverse complement strand
TTTTTAGAGTATCGATTATTTCGAACTTATCAAACAGGAGATCCGATTTGTTGTTTGGCATTTCATTGTTTGTTTGTATTCATCTCTTTCAACTTAAGCTGTACCCACCTGACGGAAACTCCCAGGGATTTGGCAGTCGTTGTCCGGTTATCATTATACATTTTAAGTCTTTTTAAAAGAAGAATTTTTTCAAAGTCCCTCAAAGTCCCTATAAAGTTTGCATCGTTTGAATCTTCTTCCATAATGACATGTTCAGGCAGCAGTTTATTTGAATCACAAAGAATGATAGCTCTCTGTATTACATTTTCCAACTGTCTTACGTTTCCGGGCCAACTATATTCTTCAAGCATTTTCATTGTATCTACTTCAATATAAATTTTTTTATCGGAGAATTTTTTAATAAAATAATTCGTTAGTAGAGGTACATCTCCAACCCTTTCACGGAGAGATGGAACTTTGATAGGGAAAACATTAAGCCTGTAAAAAAGATCTTCTCTGAACTTTTCATCTTTAACAAGCTGACTCAGATCTTTGTTAGTCGCAGCTATTACACGTGCATCTATATGAATAACTTTTGTATCTCCAAGGCGCATTATTTCTTTACTCTGTAAAACTCTTAATAATTTTGCCTGGAGCGCCATTGAAATATCTGCAATTTCATCGAGAAAGAATGTGCCGCCACTTGCAACTTCAAAAAGTCCTTTTTTATCTGAAGAAGCACCAGTAAAAGCACCTTTCTTAAATCCAAATAATTCACTTTCAAGCAATGTATCGGGAATAGAGCCACAGAACTGAGCAAGATATGGTTTATCATTTCTGTCGCTTAAATCGTGAACTGCTCTCGCTATTAATTCTTTACCTGTCCCGCTCTCTCCAAGAAGTAAAACAGTTGCATCTGTACGCGCGACTTTATTTATAAGAAGAGCAAGCTTTTTCATAACAACACTTTCCCCAATCAACTTGGGAATTTTTCTTTCTGAATCAATCCTGTTACGTAAAAGAATATTTTCTTTTTCCAGTGTTTCAAGCTTGCTTATTTTATCGAGTGCGAGTGAGACAATGTTCGAGAAAAAATCGAGGAAAGTAAGATTTTCTTCATTAAATTCTTTCCTGTTCATCCTGCTATCGGCTAGAATTACACCCCATATTCTTTCATTTTTTATAATCGGAACTCCCAGAACAGATTTTATATTCTGAAGTTGAACGCTTTGAAACTGCGAAACATTTGGATCACTTTGTACATCGTGATATAAACAAGGTTGTTTTGTGTCCACAACTTTCTGCAGAATACCCGACGAAAACTCAGAGAGATCCTTAATATTTTCTTTCTGTACATTTCTTGCTGCAATAATGCTGAACTCTTTTTTGATATCGTTGTATTGAACGAAAAGTCCGCGTTCGGCATTTACAACATCAATAACAAGATCAAGGGTATCACTTATAAGTTTCTCAGTGTAATTAACAGAATTTAATATTTTGCTAATCTGATAGAGAGTATCAAACTGTTCTTTAGATATCAGCCTGATTTTTTCTATGGTTTCCGGCTCGTAAAAATTCATTTCTGCCCTTTGCTTCTCTCCTAAAGATAATAAAATTTTCTTATTGAATGTGGATAGTAACCTGTTTCGATCTTGAGCGGTTTTGAAATTGGTCAATAATCCATATAGCCCAGTAATAGGTTCCTTGCGGTAAGTTCTGCGTCATATAGTGAGAAGTAGAATCCGAAGGTATATTTTCTTTTTTATAAACAAGTTCAGTTGTATAAATCTCTAAAGTATATGTGAAACTATAACCGGAGTCATATTTATTCCATTGAAAATTAATGGGCTGTTGAGTAATAGTTACATCATTTGCGGGTGCCAAGCCCGTAATTTCATCTTTTATAACACGTGTTATTCTTCTGCTGCCAATTGTATATTCATTGTCATTTTTGTCTTTAGCAATGATAAATAAATTCAATCCAACTGCCTGTTCGAGATCAGTTGCATTTAATTCATCCTGAGTTATAGTTGCTTCGTAATTATTATCCAGGGGTTTTTTAAGATTAAGTGCTGAATTATAAACAAAAACAGAATCTACATATCCATCAAGATCAGTAATCCAGGCTTTTATAAAAAGTTCATATCTTTGATATTGATTGATTACAGATGAATAAAACAAGGAACTATCAAGTACCGGGATCCTGTTAAGGTACAATTGAGTAAATTCTCTTTTGGCGGTTCCCCAGTTTATTATCAGAGTATCAGATTTAAAACCTTCTTTATAAAATATCAGTTCTCCATCTTCAGTATGAATATTACTAAATCTGTATTTTCCGCTTGCATCTGTTTTAGTAATAATATTTTCAGGCTGCCAAAGAACATTAACATCCTCCACTCCTGTTCTTGGAACACTGCTTGTTTGTACAGTACCTTCTATGATACCATATTCATAATCGGGATTTAACGGGTCGAAAGGATTTTGTCTTGGAGCATTGCAGGATAAATTAATAATAAATAAAAAGTAAATAGCTGTGACTATTTTTACTTTATATAATGATCTAGGAAATTGTAAAAAACTTTGATTCATAACCAAATCTCATTGTGAAATAGTAAAAAACAGATAATTTAGCCACTTTTTACATTACTCACTAAAATATATAAATAATTTATTCTGATAAAAAATAGGAAAGGAAAAATACTAAAAAATCTGTAATGAGCTTAAAAAACAGAGGTTATTCGATATCCTTCTTATAAGTGGGGACATCAAAAATATCAATTATTTCACCATCCTTTACAATAATTGAACTTAGCTTATTCCCTGTATAAACAGAAGTATCTATGTATGCAGAGTTATTTTTTTTATTGTGATGTACTTCCCTATGTCTTGTATGACCAACCACTTGCAGCTTATCAAGATTCATAAGCGAATCCCTTGTCCAAAGAATTCCGTGATCATTCATAATATTATCATTCATGATCTTATTAATCTGTTCTACATTGCTAAGCACTTTTCTTGGAAGTTGAGATTTGAAATAAGAAGAAATTCCTGCATGAGATATAAAGCAATCGGGAAGATCATAAAATAGTGGGGCTTTAATTATTAACTCTAAATGATCATGCATCTCTTCTACTTTATCCCTATAAGAGTTAACGGTCGGTTCTGAACCATTGTAAATCCATATTCTTCCCATTTCACTTCCGGGGTGATGAACAAAATGATAAAACATTAAGTCATGATTACCGGGAGTGAATTTTATATTTTCTGCTTTTATAAATTCAACAACATCATAGCTGAAATTCCCCCTGTCCACGAGATCTCCGACACTGTATATTTCTATGTTTGGATATTTAACTTTTATGTTTGAGACTAAATCGTTGAGTGTATAAAAACAACCGTGAATGTCTCCGATAACTGCAACCATATTTTTTCAATAAAAATGAATAAGATCAGTTAAGTGATCTTTTGATGATTAACAAAAAAGATTGTCCGCTCTATTAATTAGTAGAGAAAACTCTCAAGCGTCTGAACTCGACATTGAAAATATCAGCAATCGGTTCATTTGAACAATATCCCTGGTAAGTGCAAACGCCTTTAGACAATCCATGATCTTCTAAAAGAGCATTCGAGAGACCGTTCTCCGCAATACTCTGGACATAGCTAAATGCAGCATTATTCAGTCCATAACTTGCCGTCCTTGAAACGAGAGCAGGCATATTGGGAACGCAATAATGAATTACTTCGTGCTTTGTAAAAACAGGATCGGAAATTGTAGTAAGCCTGCTAGTTTCTACACATCCCCCCTGATCAATTGAAATGTCAACGATTACAGCACCTTTTTTCATTTGCTTTACCATATCTTCCGTAACTAAATGTGGAGTTTTCTCACCTTTTATAAGCACAGCCCCGATTAAAACATCGGCAAACCTAACGCCGCGGGAAATAGTATAGGTGTTGGCTACTACAGTAGTTATTCTTTTCCTGAATTCAGTTTCAAAGTTACGCAGCCTATGTAAATCATTATCAAGAACAATTACTTGAGCACCTCTTCCAAGTGCAGCTCTGGCAGCGGATTTGCCCACAACTCCGGCGCCTAAAATTACAACTGCTGCAGGTGCTACTCCAGGTATTCCTCCGACTAAAATGCCTCTTCCACCTTTATTAAAACTTTCAAGATATCTTTCAGCAACCTGTATAGCTAGCTGTCCGGCTATTTCACTCATCGAGTGTAAAACGGGAAGTCCTCCATCCTTTTCGATCACTTCATAGCCAATTGCAGCAACTTTTTTATTTAGTAGTTCGGTAATGATTTTTTTCTTCCCAACTGCGAGATGTAGAAAAGAAAACAGGACCTGATTTTCCTGAAGCATATCAACTTCATCTTCTGTAAGCGGTGCAACCT
>CAZUOC010000242.1:0-4410 GCA_964622335.1 uncultured Ignavibacteriaceae bacterium | reverse complement strand
TGGCTAATTGCACCAGTTTTCTTTGCTTCTGTTCCGATACTAGGATTCATTAGTTCTGTGTTGAGCAGGAAAATAAAGAAAATTCAAAGGGTTATTGTAAAAGAAACAACTTCGCTCGCTGGAACCACAACAGAATCTCTAAGAAACATTGAACTTGTAAAAACTCTCGGTTTGGGAGAACAGGAAATCAACAGGCTAAACTCCACAACAGATAAAATTCTTGGGCTGGAATTAAAGAAAGTTCGCTATATAAGAAAGCTGAGTTTCTTACAGGGAACCTCTGTTAATTTTTTAAGAACAAGTATTCTCTTCTTAATGCTTTACCTGATATTCGCTGGAGAAATGCAGATAGGACAATTTATAACTCTAATGTTCTATTCATTTTTCATTTTTGGCCCACTACAAAGTTTGGGAGACATAATAAATATTTACCGTGAAGCGGAAGTCTCTCTTGAAAATTTTGACGAAATATTAAAAATGCCTAAAGAAACAAAACCAGCAAAACCTGTTTCCCTTGGCAATATTAATATGTTAAGATTTGAAAACGTAAGCTTTCAACATCAGTCTTCGAGAACAAGAGCTCTCCAGGAAATTGCCTTTGAAGCGATGAAAGGCGAAACAATTGCTTTTGTCGGTCCTTCGGGCTCAGGAAAAACAACCCTCGTAAAACTTTTGGTTGGACTTTATAAACCGCACGAGGGTATAGTTTATTACAACGGTATTGAAGCAGGACAAATTGATTTTAATGAGTTGCGAAATCAAATTGGATTTGTTACACAGGACACACAATTATTTTCAGGAACTATACAAGAAAATCTTTTGTTTGTAAATCCATCGGCAACAGTTGAAGAATGTCTTGAAGTTCTTGAGAAATCAGCAGCGCAAAGTTTAATGGCAAGAGCGGATAAAGGTCTCGATACGTTAATTGGTGAAGGCGGTGTTAAAGTTTCCGGGGGAGAGAAACAACGATTATCGATTGCCCGCGCGCTGTTACGCAGACCGAATCTTCTTGTTTTTGATGAAGCAACCTCTGCTCTCGATTCTCTTACAGAAGAAGATATAACCGAAACCATAAAAGAAATATCGGCAAACCAGCAAGTTATTACTATCCTGATTGCTCACAGACTTTCTACTGTAATGCATGCTGACAGAATTTATGTTCTTGAAAAAGGAAGAATAGTAGAATCCGGGTCTCACGAATATCTTGTGGAACTTAAAGGATTATATTATGCAATGTGGCGTCAGCAGATTGGGGAAAGGGAAACTGAATCTGTGAATGGTTTCGCGAATAATAATGCGAATTAATTTTTACCTCTCTTTAATTGTGGCTAAAGCCGGGTTTTTACTCCTCCTTTTTCCCTGACATTGGTAAAGCCATCCCTTCGGGAAAATGTCGGGGCTATTTTAAATATAAAACGTTGTTGAAATAAATATCATAACGATACCTATATTGTCTGCTAACAATTAATTCTAATTTTATTAATATACTAGACCCGACCTTCAGGTCGGGGAAGAATCAAACTCACACAAATTGGCTTTAGCCAAAATTATCCTAGATATTTAATTAGATTTAACTTTTCTCTACTGCCAGATTATTTTCAATCTTACCTGCATCAGTGTTCCATTCAACCAGGGTGCTTGCCCATCCTTTCTCTAATTCTGATGGAACTGTTCCTTCAAGAATCACTTTATTACTGATTACAATAATATGTACAGGCGGATCTTTCATAAATCTGTAATTATAAAAAATCGAACTGCCGTAGATGGCGCGTGCAGCTCTGTAACGTATATCATCCGGACCATTAACTTTTACGATGTTATCTTCTACGGACTTTACACCTTTGGTTTCCGCAGCGAATCTCTCAAAGTATTTTTTCGCCCATGGCAAATGCGCATACCCAGAAAGCGTAACTACACCATTATCAGTCTTCACAGTAACCCAATCAAAAAGTGTGTAATATAAATTATCTTTTATTTTTTGCTGAACTTCCCTTGTTATCTCTTCATCTGATTTGTTTTCCTGAATTTCCCGTGCGTTTAATGATGGCAGAAATAAGAAAGACACCATTGCAAAAGCTAAAACATATATTTTTAACGATTTCATTTTATACATCTCCTTTTTGATCTTTTTACCAATTATAATTTATCTTAGTTCCCGGGAAGATTCTTCTGAACAGGGTAAAAATTATTAGAGGAAAAATTCAGTAGTACACTTAAGTGCCCGTCACTTTTAAAGTGACGGGCAACATGATTTCCTCATCAATATTGTCTATTTTTAATTCATTAAAAATAATCTACTTAAATGAAAAATTTACTTTTACTCTTAACCATCGGAATTCTTTTCCTTTCCTGTGCAGAGAGAAAAGACAATCAGCCCAAAAGTGAACTGGAATTAAAAATGAACAACATTGCAGAAGATTATGTTAAGCTTGTCCTAAAAATCGGGCAGCACGATGCCGATTACGTAGATGCATATTGCGGTCCTGAGGAGTGGAAACCGGCTCCCCTAACTGAGAGTGAAAACGATAGCCTGCTTCTTAAGCAGCTTAGTCAGAAAGCAGACAGTCTTTTAGATGAACTAGAAAGTTTATCTAATTATAAAGCAACTGAATTAGAAGCCCTGAGACACCGTTTTCTCTATAAACAAATCCTTGCTGCAAAAGCAAAAATATTTATGATCTCGGGAGGCAAGCTAAGTTTCGATGAAGAATCAAAAGCACTTTATGACGCTGTCTCGCCTCACTATTCGGAAGATCATTATACAGAAGTTCTTAACAAGCTTGATAAATTATTGCCGGGAAAAAGTGAGCTTTCAAAACGGGTAAACGATTATAAAAATCAATTTATTATTCCAAATGAAAAACTCGACACCGTTTTCAAAGCTGCAATCAATGAATGCAGAAAAAGAACTTTGCAGCATATTAAGCTTCCCTCAAATGAGAACTTCAAAGTTGAATACGTAACAAATAAAGCGTGGGGCGGTTACAACTGGTACAAGGGAAACAGTTTTAGTCTTATCCAGGTAAATACCGATTTACCGATTTTTATTGATCGTGCAGTTGATATAGCAGCACATGAAGGATATCCCGGGCATCATGTTTATAACACTTTGCTTGAACAGAATATGTACAGGAAAAACGGCTGGGCTGAGTTTTGTGTTTACCCGTTAAACAGCCCGGAATCACTCATTGCTGAAGGAAGTGCTAACTACGGCATTCACGTTGTTCTTCCGAGAAAGGAAAGACTTAAATTTGAAAAGGAAGTGCTCTTTCCGCTTGCCAGGTTGGACTCAAACAAAGCAGATGAATATTACAATGTACTATTTTTGCTTAAAGAACTGGATTATGCAGGAAATGAAGCGGCGAGAAATTATTTAGATGGAGAATGGGACAAAGAAAAAACAAAAAACTGGTTAGTTAAATATTCTCTAATGTCTCCCGAAAGAGCAAAGCAAAGAATAAAATTTATTGAGAAATATAGAAGCTATGTAATTAATTATAATCTCGGTCAGGATATAGTGAAAAATTATGTTGAGAAAAACGGAGGGACAAAGTATAATCCGGAAAAAAGATGGAAAGTTTTTGAGTACCTAATATCAACTCCGCAAACTGCATCTGGTTTGCAATAGTATTTGTTTGGCAAATTTATTTTAAAGACTTTTTTAATTCGGCTTTTATAAATTCGAATTGTTCTTTGCCGAGATTTACTTCTCTAAAGACTTCCTCGATATTTTCTTTTGTGATCTTCTCAAAATCTTCTTCTAAAGGAAGAATACAGACTCCCCCGAGATCAACAGCAGCAGGGCTGAGGAGTATTCTATCTTTCCCTTCTCTAAAATAATGTGATGGTCTGTGCTTTTCTCTCAGAAAAATCAAAATTCTCCAGCCAAAATCTTCTTCATAAAAAGAAATTGTATTCAATAATGGTTCTGCTTTCTTATCTGATATTTTTGAATAAACATTATAAAATAAATCAAAAACTCTTTTGGCGGTTTCCACTTCCGATGTCTCAATTGCTATAACTTTTCTTAATCCATCATCAATTCCTGTTACTGTTAAAGAATTTTCTTCAATAAAAATTTCCCCATACTCATTCTTAAGGGAATGGAGTTCATCAGTAATCGGAAGATAATTTCTGCTCCCTGCCTGGAAATGAAGATGGTCGGGAACCGAGGCTCCACACTCTGGACCGTTGTAAATAATGACATATTCTGAAAGATCTTTTGAAAGTGAAAGCATTTTTCCAAAAGATCCCTTAATTCTCTGCGGTACGTGTTCTTTATATGGTATCGTAAAATGTTCAGGGAAAATCGGGAAAGGATTTACAAGGATTAAAAAATCTTCATCATATTTAATTGCCTTTTGTTCTTTATAAAGATTTTCGGGACAAAGAAAACATTTTCTTTTGCTT
>CAZUOC010000241.1:0-4426 GCA_964622335.1 uncultured Ignavibacteriaceae bacterium | reverse complement strand
GAATTATCAAGAAAAGTCTTAAATTTTTATGGTGAGAATCTGAGTTTACTCTTTAAAAGCCTTCGGTCTTTTTTTGAAAAAGGAGGTCGCTTGGGAATTGATCTTTATCGGTTAAGATTGGTGCTTCCATTTGCTTTGTAAAATTTATGTTTTAGTTAATTGATACGGTAACCCCAATTCCTAAAACACCGTCAATAATATTCCTCATTTCATCTCTTAAATAAATCCTGTAAAATATTTTTGGTGTTATTCTGCTCTCTTTCCATTGAGCTCCCAAACCAAGAAGATTAATAAGCCTGTCACCAAAATTATCTACTTGCTGGCTTATTATGGCAATACCAAAAAACTCAACATTAAACAATAATTTATTTACCTGGTAACCGGCATTAACTCCATAATGGATAAATAATTCTGCCTCTGAATTTTTTCCTTCAGTCGGAATCAGAACATTCGGACCAACCTCAAATCCATAATTAAATCCTTCATTGTTAACTTTGAGGTAGGCATAATTAAAATACAAACCAAGAGAATTTGGAATATATTTTTGAATGTCATAATAATTTACATACAGTCCGCTGTAAGCTGCTTTTTCTTCCGCTGTGGGTAGAAAAAGCCCGAATGAAACAATTGATTTGCTATTAGCGGTTATTCCGGGATTAGTTTGTGCCCCTATAAAAATATTACCGAACCCACTTTTATCAAACTTATATTTAGTAAACCCGTAATCTATCTCGTACTTTGTACTTATATAAGGCACGTTACCCATTATATTCAGTTTTGAACTAACAGGGATATTAAAATACAACTGGTAAACTCCTGATAGCGCGGACATATCAAAACTGTTTGAATAAAACGGTTTATCAAAACTCAAACCGAATTGCATCTTATTGTCAGGTATAATTTGGGAATTTATTGTCTGGGCTGAAAGAATGTCTAATGAAACAAAAAGTATTAGACTAAACAGGATTTTTTTTATGGTAATGTTCCCCATGACCACACTCCTCTAAAATTTTGGGATAGATATTTTTGGAGCACCTGATAATTAACCTCATCCTTCGGGGTTATTGCGGATAAGTTTTTCTGTAGATATGCCGGATTTTAAAATCCGGCATTCCAAAAACTAATTACAGTTTATCCTGCTTGTTTTTCTTTCTTTGCTAAGAGTTCTTCTTTTGTTTCCTGGTGATCAGGATCGGGTATAATAGTTCCTTCTACCGGGCAAACGTTAACACATTGATGATCATCAAAAAATCCTACGCATTCTGTACATAAGTCCGCATTTATAACATATACGCTTTCGCCTTCTGAGATTGCATCATTTGGGCATTCGTCAACACAAGCATTACAGTTAATGCAATCTTCAGTTATCATTAGTGACATGGGTTTCTCCTTATTTGTTTTTTGTTGTTAAGGGTTAATTAAAAAATTACAGTTTCAAATTCTTTATTCGATTTTCTTTTATAGTTGATAATGAATTCCATTCCTTTGCGGAAGGCTTCTTCATTTGCTTTCAGAAATTCTTTCTTTTTAACTGAATAGTTCGAAGTATAAAGAACAGCCTCAGCAGAAAGAATTTTTGTGTGTGCCACATAAGCACCAACCATTACAATATTTGCAACTTTTGTGTTCCCTATTTCATCGGCTATCTGGGTAGCAGGAACATAAAGAACTTCTACATCGCTTCTCTTTACATTTCGTCCAATTAAGGATCTGTTAACTAATATTAATCCATCTTTTCTAACATCGTTTTCAAATTTATCAAGCGAAGGTAAGTTCATAGCAATCAAAACATCTGATTCAGTCACGAGAGGCGAACCTATTCTTTTACTCGAAATACTTACGTGACAATTTGCCGTTCCGCCGCGCATCTCTGGTCCATAAGATGGAAGCCACGTTGTGTGATAACCGGACATCATTGCACTCTTTGAAAGAAGCTGACCAAGAAACAGAATTCCCTGTCCGCCGAAACCCGAAACTTTGATTCTTGGATTTTGATATTGAAGATTTACATCAGGTTTGCTGAACTTTACTGCAGAACCGTTTTGATTATTTTCATTTATAATTTTTTTTACTTCTTCCGGATCGAATTCTTTTGCTGAATTTATCGAGATACTGGGTTCCTTTGTTTTATCCTTGAATACTCCGAGTTGAAAATTTTTGCTGAGAACTTCTTCAACCCACTTTTTAGCTTCAACAGGCGTCATGCCCCAACCGGTTGGGCAAGGAGAAAGAATCTCTACCATAGAAAATCCTTTATTGTCAACCTGGTTTTGTAAAGCTTTACGAATCGCTTTACGCGCTTTCATTACATTTTTAACATCGCTTATTGCAACTCTTTCAATGTAAACAGGTGCTTCCAATGTTGCGAGTAATTCACAAATCTTGATAGGGTAGCCCTCGTTTTGAGCGCTTCTGCCATAAGGAGTTGTAGTTGTTCTCTGACCGATCAAGGTTGTAGGAGCCATTTGTGATCCGGTCATCCCATAAATTGCATTATTAACAAAAAATACTGATAAGTTTTCGCCTCGGTTTGCGGCATGAAGTATTTCATTTCCTCCAATTCCCGCAAGGTCGCCGTCACCCTGGTAACTGATAACAATAGAATTGGGAAGTGATCTTTTTACTCCGGTTGCAACTGCAGGTGCGCGTCCATGTGGTGCCTGAACATTTCCGCAATCAAAATAATAGTAAGCAAAAACTGAGCAGCCAACCGGACTAATTACAACGGATGTATTGCTAATTCCGAAATCATCCATTGCTTCTGCAATCAGTTTATGAATTACACCGTGACCGCAGCCGGGGCAATAGTGAGTTGTAAGTTTGTTTGGACCAGACTTCCTGGTAAACTCTTTATAAAACGATTCCGGTTTTTCTAAAATATCTCGTACCATTTTTCTTCTTAAGCTTTAATAAAGGATTCGCTCAAATTTTCTGTGTAATTATCAAACTTCGGTAACGATGTTGCAAGTATCCTGACTTTGTTTAGTATCTCCTGCGTTCCCGGTACAATGCCTCCCATCCTGCCGTAAAATTTTACAGGGCATTTTCCATTTAAAGCGAGCCTTACATCGTCAACCATTTGTCCGTTGCTCATCTCGCAAACAAAAAATACTTTTGCTTTCTTAGCGAGTTTATTAATTCTTTCTTTAGGGAAAGGGAAGAGGCTTATCGGTCTTAACAGACCTACTTTTATTCCTTCGGCTCTTGCTTCTTCAACAACGGATTGAAGGATTCTTGAAACAATTCCGTAACCGATTAAAATTATTTCTGCATCTTCAGTTTGTATTTCTTCAGATCTTGCTTCGGTTTCCTGAATCTTCCTGTATTTAACCTGGAGTTTTATATTATGATCTTCGAGGTCGTTTTCATCGAGATAGATAGAAGTTATAAGATTGTCCTTTGTCTTTTTAGTTCCATCTACTCTCCAGTTCTTTAAAGGAATGTTATTAACAGGTTCAGGTAATTCAACCGGTTCCATCATTTGTCCGATAAATCCATCCGCAAGTACAACAACAGGATTACGGTATTTGTCTGCGAGTTCAAAAGCTAACATTGTAAGGTTACACATTTCCTGAACACAATTAGGTGCGAGAACAATAAGCTTGTAATTACCATGTCCTCCACCTTTTACAATCTGGTTATAATCACTTTGTTCGGGAGCTATGTTGCCGAGTCCGGGTCCGCCTCTCATAATATCGACAATTACAATTGGTAATTCAGATCCTGCTGAATAGGAAATGCCTTCCTGCTTTAAGCTTATTCCTGGTCCGGATGAAGCTGTCATAACTCTTTGTCCTGATGATGCAGCACCGTAAGTCATGTTTATTGCGCCAACTTCGCTTTCTGCCTGGAGAAAAATTCCTCCAACCAAAGGGAAAAATTTTGCGGCAGCTTCAGCAATTTCACTTGCAGGAGTAATCGGATAACCGTAATACGATCTGCAGCCTGCGAGAATTGCTCCTCTTATAACTGCTTCATTTCCTTTTAAAAATAACTTTGACATAAAATTTTCTAATGTTAAGATGCACTAATCTTTTTGTAAACTTTTATTGTTCCGGGTTCAGGACAAACATAAAAACAAACGCCGCAGCCAGTGCAGCCTTCACCGATGTATTCAACGGAATGATATCCCAACTTGTTCAATTTTTGTGATACTTTCAGAACATCAGGGGCACACGCTTCAATGCACAGAAGACACTCTTTGCAAAGCTCTCCTTCAATTTCAATGTTTGCAGAACGTTTCTTTTTTTTCTTTTCGGGATCTTCATCTACAAGTTCTAAGTTCATTCCGTTCATTATGAAAGTTCCTTTTATTCTCTTATAGATTTAATTAAGTCTTTACCTGTATAATTCATAAAACTCTTTATCATTTATACAATTCTTATTCCAACAGTATCCTTTTTCTTTAGTTATTGAATTTGCCTTA
>CAZUOC010000240.1:3980-4435 GCA_964622335.1 uncultured Ignavibacteriaceae bacterium | reverse complement strand
CTGGATTTCTTTTTCTTATGGAATAGAAGTCTTAAATCACTTATCATATAAATTGCAGAGGGAAGAATCAGGAGTGTTATCAATGTTCCAAATACTAAACCTCCCGCAACAGAAACTGCCATAGGAACTAAGAACTGTCCCTGCTCACTTTTCATAAGTATAATGGGGGCTAAACCACCGATCGTTGTAATAGTTGTTAATACAATTGGGCGAAATCTTGTTAATCCGGCATCCATCAATGCTTCAAAAACATCTTCTCCCTTTTTGATTAAATTATTATAACGGTCTATAAGCACCACGGAATCATTTATAATAATTCCCGCAAGTGCCACAATTCCAAGGAATGAAAGAATTGATACCGAAATATCCATTACAAAATGACCGAGAATCGCCCCGATTACTCCTAAAGGAATCAGGCTCATAATCAAAATAGTCTGAAGATAAGATTTCAATAA
>CAZUOC010000240.1:0-3970 GCA_964622335.1 uncultured Ignavibacteriaceae bacterium | reverse complement strand
TTGTCCACCGTAGCTTCTTGTAACTCCCTCAACCTGCGATAAGATTTTTGGAACAATTAAACCATCAATATCTCCCAAGACAACTGCGAGATCATTTTTGGAATAATCAAGATCAGCATAAACTGTAACCGAGCGTTCGCCGTTTTCGTGTCTTATTCTTCTAAGACCTCTTTGTATTTTGTAGCTTGCTACTTCTTTAAAAGGAACATATTCACCCATAGGAGTCCGAACCTTAAGATTTTCTATCTGGCTGATTGAAACACGGTTTTCTTTATTAAATCTTACCCAGACTTTTACTTCGTCTCTCCCTCTTTGCAATCTCATAACTTCTTGTCCATAAAATCCCTGTCTTAATTGAGAGGTAAGATCACCAAGTGTAAATCCAAGAGCTTTACCCTTCGGCTTTAATGTTACTATAAACTCGTTATTACCAAGCGGAGTATCGTCACGAATATCTCTTACTCCATCTATTTTTTTCAATTCACCTTTGAGAAGATTCTTAGCTTTTAATAATTGTCTATAATCGGAACTCTGGAATCTTACAGAAATGGGGGTTCCGCCAAACGACCATCCCCGGATAATAACGTTATCCGCCTCAGGAACAGGACCTAAATATTCTCCGAGAGCATCCGAGAATTCACCAATAGTATAACCTCTGTATTCGGAGGAGGGGAGAACAAAGAAAATATTAATTGTACCTCCGTTCATCCATGAAGTATAATTTTGTATCGGGTTTTTGTCTCCCTTTTTAGGATTATCCCATTCTTTAGCGAACTTGAGAGATTTAGCAATCATATCATTGCGAATTTTATCTGCAACTTCTGCAGAGACTCCTGCCGGCATTTCAACCTGTATTCTTGCATATGGTGGTTCGAGGTCGGGAAAGAATTGTGCTTTTACATGCGAACCCTCGAATAATCCGACAATAATTAATATTATAGCAAATACACCCGCAGAAACCGCCCACCTGTTTCTTAAAGTGAATGCAAGAAATCTCCTGTAATATTTATTTAAGAAAATATCTATTGCATTGTCGATCGATTTTCTGACTCTTACAAATAAATTATTATCCTTTGAGTTAATATGAAGAGCCTTAGAATGTGAAATGTGAGCTGGTAAAATTACAATCGCTTCAACTAAAGAGAATCCCAATGAAATAATTACAACTGCAGCAATTTCCCAGACATATTTTCCAAGCATCCCGTAAAAATAAAAGTAGGGTATAAATGCGACCATAGTTGTAATAACCGATATAGCTACCGGCTTAATAACTTCAAGCGTTCCGTCGATTGCCGCCTGAAGCGGAGGTTTGCCGTATTTCTTCCATTGAAAATAAATACTTTCACCAATAACAATTCCATCATCAACAAGAATTCCTATCACCATAATTATTCCGAACAGACTCATTTCATTTATAGTTATTCCCAATGCCCAGAGTGTAAAGAACATTCCTAAAAGTGAAATAGGAATTCCTGCTGCAACCCAGAATGCAACTCTTGAATTTAAAAAGATGCCAAGGAGAACAACAACAAGAACTAATCCCAGCAAACCGTTCTGACTCATCAGAGTAATTCTTTCTTCAAGTTCGTCAGTCTCTCTTATAAAAGTTTTGAAGTGAACGAGTCCCGCATACTTAGCCTCATATTTTTTTGCGAGATCCTCTGTAATGTTTACTACTTCAACAACGTCCTCATTATTGTTATAGAAAACATTAAAGCCTACCGATCGTCTACCGTTGTATTCGGAATAAAACCTGTTTTCCGGCCACTGTTCCTGTACTTTGCAAATGTCCGCTAATTTTATTTTTTGTCCGTTGATTGAAGAGACAACTTCAATATTTTCGAGATCCTTTGCCTGGTATTTTTTATTGTAGGAACGGATAAGAATTTCTTCCTGGTCAGTTAAGACCGAACCGGAAGAAATATTCAGGCTAGAGTTTCTTACTGCATTCGAAATATCCTGTATGGTAAGTTTGTAGCGAATTAGATTTTCGGGAGATATTTCAATTGTGAACTCTCTCTCAGGAATTCCCCATATTCTTATGTTCGATATCTTACCTGTCTTTAAAAGATCGTCCCTGAATTCTTCAACAACTTTTTTAAGAGTAAAAAGATCGTCGGGACCATAAATGCTGATCATTATGCCCCTGTTCCACATTGTTTCCTGTCTGATAATTGGTTTCTCTGCCCCTGTAGGGTATGCATTGATTGAGTTAACCGCGTTCTTCACATCCTGGATAGCTTTGTTCATATCGTATCCGGGAGTAATTTCTACATTCAGCCATCCATAGTTATCCTGAGAATTTGAATATACTTTGTCAATTCCCTCAATGCCCCGTAAACTTTCTTCAATCTTTATTATAATTCCTTCTTCTACCTCAACAGCGGAGGCACCGGGGTAGGGAGTATCAATCTCTATTTCATCAATCTCCATTTTAGGATTTATTCTTCTCTCTAAATTGAAGAGAGCAAATGTTCCTGCAAGACATATAACTATCACTACCCAGTTGGTAATGATGGAATGTTTAATAAAATACTGTATCAGTTTTTGCAGCATATTAATCCCTCTTAATCTGATGTAGATAATTCAATTGTGCCGTTCTTCTCGCCTTCGGATTCAACAACTTTATCCGTAGATTGAATTTCCATTCCGATAAGCGGTCTTTGCAGAATTGTAGTAATAAGCGTAGTATTTTCAGGGATTGTATTTTTTATGATAGCTTTACTTCCCTGTAAAGTTATAATATCCACTTTCTGCTTTGCGAGCTTGCCTTCTTCCATTGTATAGATATAACCGTCGTTATCAACAAGATTGCGGGGTACGGTTGCAACATTCTTCAGTCTTTTCCCATGGATTTTTACGTTAACATAATTTCCCGGGAAGAAATACGAATTAAGGCTGTTATTACTGAACGTTACGTAAACATTTAATGTTTGGGAGTTCCTGTCAAGACTGGTTTCTCTTCTTAAAACCTTTCCTGTAATAAAATCTTTATTGTTTTTATCAGAATAAATTCTTACTGAAGGTATCAATGAAAAATCAATCAGGTTGCTTTCTTCAACTAAAAGGGGGACAGAAATTTCTAGGTTTACCGCATCACTTAAAGAAAATAAATGCTGACCTTTCGCTACATAGCTGTTTTCAATTACACCGGTCGATTTAATAAATCCACTGAATGGAGCACTTATTTTGTACTTGGAGAGAAGTATTTCCTGGTTCTTTACAGCGTAATATTTATTATAAATATCTCTTGTGCTTAGCTTAATCTTTTCCTGTGAATCATTTACTTCCGGAAGCCTGGGAACATTTTTATGAATATCTATACTTTCAAAATAGCTGTACCATTTTTTATAGGTTTGTTCATTCTCCACTTTTAATTCAGGTAAGATGGAAACAACGGCATTGAGGAAAGAAGATCTTAATGAGTAAAGATTATTTTCAACTTCCCGCGAGTCGATATCAATTATCAGTTCCCCTTTTTGAACAAAAGTTCCATCCTTTAAATTATTCTTTGCAAAAAGGACTACACCATTTGCTTCGGAAATAATATTAAGGGTTTGCTGCGGTTCAATTACACCGCTGCCTTCTATCTCCAGGGTAAGATCTCTAAAAGCTACCTGCTGAATATTTACAGTTCTTATTTCTGGTTTAACATCGGCTGCATTGCTGTGCTTATCCGCTGAGCTTAAAAGAACCATTCCCAGGAATCCGACAGCAATAATCAGAACAACAGAACCCGCTTTAATTATAGTTTGTTTCTTGCCCGAAAAACGGGATTTCATTTCTTCAAGCATGTTCCTACCTTTTTAAAAAGTTAAAATATTAATTAGACTTGAACAGATTGTAACAAAAATGCAATTAAATGTAAAAAGTTGTCATGACTTAAATATTTCTCAATATCATTGTTTTCGAATTTTAAGACTATGATTTTTGCAAAAATGTTACAATTACTGCACGGAAGATATTATTT
>CAZUOC010000239.1:0-4443 GCA_964622335.1 uncultured Ignavibacteriaceae bacterium | reverse complement strand
TTTGTTCACCCTCCCCGTTTGGATACCACAACTTCGGATTCATTACTCTAAATTCAGTCTCACATTTATTTTTATTTCCGATATGTATTTCTTTTTTAAGCTGTTCATCTTTGTAGCTAAGTGAGACAACCGCTTTTAATTTTTGCTTCGAACTCTGGACAACATTAAAACTTACTTTAACATTAGCATTGTTCTTAGTTAATCTTTCCGTCGTAAAATTAATTTTCTGAATTGTTGCCTTATCTTCAACTAAAAGATAAACCGGACGCCATATTCCCATTGTTGGATATGATGGTCCCCAATCCCACCCGAATGAGTATTGTGCTTTCCTTATATGAACTCGATAAGAATTTAATGCAGCAGATAATTCCCCATATTTTTTTTCTAATCTTTTGCTAAAAGTAACGGGCGATTCGAAGTGAAGTTCTAAATTGTTCTTTCCGGTTTTTAATAACTTCTTAATATCAAACTCATATCTTAAAAACATATTTTCTGTTCTGCCAATATTCTTAGCATTTAAGTAAATGTCTGCTACTGTATCTATTCCTTCAAAAACCAATTTTACATTCGAGCTATTCTTATGTTTATCAGGAAAATTGAACTCTGTTTTATAAACACAATTACTTTCTGAAATCCATTCTAATTTATACTCATTATTTTCTTTGAATGGATCATCAATTAATCCGGTTTTAAGTAAATCAGTATGAACTGTTCCTGGTACCTCGGCAGGGATCCACTTATTAATTTTTCCTTTAGAAATTGGGATCTTATCAGCGGGATAATCAACTATTTTAAGTTTCCAGTTTTTATTTAGATAGATTTTCTGATGCATAACCAATTATTACTTAAACTCAACCATGATTGCGGTTGAATCTGAATTATGTATGAAGCCAAACTTTATGGTATTTATTCCTTCTATTGATTCAACATTTAATTGCCCGGTAAAAGGTTTGTCATCAATCGATACTTTTGAAATTTCTGATGGAGATACAATTGTAATTTCATCATTATGACCGGGGAAACTTCTAAGATCAATCGATAGACTTTTAGAATCGGCATTGTACAGACAGTTTTTTAAAGTTGATTTGGTACTCTTTAAATATGGTGTTTCAGGGGTGTCGGCATAAACCTCGATCTTATCGTATTTACTATCATAAGGAATAACCGCTGTGGATAATTCTTTCCTATCATATAAAATTTTCTTAACGTAATTACCTTTTCCATGAATTGTAACTTTAGATAATTTACCTGAGTTGTATAAATCGAGTGCGATTTGATTTTGATCTTTGGGAAGAAAAGGATTGAGTTGAATGTTCCATTCATTTTCATCTATTGCATAAAGATGGTAAAGCGAATACAAATACCAACCTGCAGCCCAGAGAAATTGCGGCTTATCTACGGTTCCATAAACAGAGGGATCGTTGAAATTCCCGTTACGTACTTCATACATTGCTGGCTGACCGTTTGGTCCTTTCATTATGCCATTGAGTGTCATGATATTTTTTATGAAAGAAAAAGATTCATCTTTCTTATCGTCTGCAATTAGGGATAGTGCATACCAGGCATTTCCGTGAGGCCAGATTCCTCCGTTAGCATAAAAGAACTTATCACCAGCTTCATTCCCAACAAATTTTAAGTAATTACTTAGTTCCTTAAAATCCATAGGAAATGCATTATAGATTCCAACTTTTTCATCCAATAGTTTTTCTTTAGCTGTGCTGACTAATTCATCTAATCTCGTTTTATTCAGTAAACCGTAATGAGCGGCAAGTAGTGAACCGATATAATAGTGCTCATCTATTTTTCCCGGTTCATAATAATTGATCAAATAATTTTGTTTATCATCCCAAAGTTTTGCATTCAATTGTTCCTGCATTCTGTTTGCGAGTTTCTCGTACTCTGAAAGTTTATCCAGATTACTTTGGAGCATCGTAGAAATAAACAGGTATTCTCTGATAGCCTTAATTGCCAGAATTGTCATATAAGATCTCTGCCCATAGACTTCTCCAATATCCCACCAATCCGGCATGTTTGACCACATCAGATCATCATCGCCCTTTGTTATTAAAGCTTGCTTGAGACTTTTTTGAATGTATGGATATAATACTTTAAGGAATTCAATATCACCGGAATGGCGAAGATAAGTTCCGGATACAATAATGATCCAGAAATTATTCCAGTTATCATGATCAGCAAATTCTGTTTGGAAAACCGAATCTTTCCAATAATAAGCATGAGGGATTATCTTATCTTCATTTGCATGTTTAATGATAAAGCCCAAATCTCGTTTAACTCTGGCAATATCAAAATTAACTGCTGCCAAATCAGTTTTTAAAACATCATGAGTGAAATAGAAATTATATTCCGCCGGACAAGGCATCGGAACAAAGTCTCCATCGAGATAATGTGTATTAGCCTCGAGAATCGCTTTTGCCCAGGAAACAGACTGATTAATTATTGAATCACCGGAAGTTAATTCAGCTTCTCCATAAACTTTCTTTAACACAGATTGTTCATACGAATTTATTTCGCTTTCATAATTCTTAACTAAGTAGTTTGCAATCTCTTTACCTTCTTCCTGTTTACAGGAACCGACAACTTGAATTACTGTCATTGTTTCCTGTGGTTTTAGATTTTTCCTGTAAAGAAATTTAGCTGTAGGTCTTCCGGGATTATTCTTTGACAATAAATCATTTTTAAGCTCTGATACATTTTGTGTAAGCCATTCATTATCAGGATTCGTCAAGCCGGATAATTTACTAACTGTACTAAAACTCTCTGGTCCTTCACCTACATTTGCAACAAAGATTTGCGCAGACTGAGTTTGAGGATCATCAAAATTTGTATAGATGATTGAACTACTCTCATCGTATTCAGTCCACGCTTTATCAATAAAATTATACGAGTGGCTCGTTCTTATAGCGGTTTCAAGATCAGTATAAAATTCAAATGATTTTTCTTCGTTCGTTTCATTTTTTATTTCGTACCTGATTACCATTGCAGGTTTTGTTTTAGTAAACCTGTATGAGATATCAAATGATTTTTCATTATCACTTTTATGAAAATCTACAGAGTAAGGAGTTAAGTCGAATTTAAAAGGTTCCAAACCGATTAGCTGCTTTTCTCCGTTCCCGATTTTTAATCCGAACTGCATAATAAATGAAGTATCCCGTTTCCAGTAATCTGTACTCTCATCGAGACTATTGGCAACCGGGTAATAAAAGCTGATCCGTTGAAGCATAGGTGAACTATGATGCATTTCAATTCCGACAAAGGTCCCGCCGACCTCGATCTTTGCATCACCTTCATAATTAATTTTTAATGCTTTATCTGAATATTGTTCTTCCTGAGTTTGACAGGAGAAAGAAAATAGGACTGTAGAAATCAATAAAAACCAGAGCAGAGATTTTAGATATGAATTTGACATGTTATCCTCAAGAGGTTAATTCTTTTAATAAACTTTGCAGATTTACTTTTGCAAAACTGCTTGCATAATCAGATACAGCGTAAGGAATAATTAGATCATCACCATTTACCAGGCTGCCGCAACTATATACAACATTCGGAACATAGCCTTCGCGTTCGTTTTCATTTGGACTTAATAATGGTTCTTTAAGTCGCCCGATAACTTTTGTTGGGTCTTCAAAATCGAGAAGAACCGCTCCAATAGAATATTTCCTCATCGGTCCGACACCGTGAGTTAATACAAGCCAGCCTCTATTGGTTTCAATTGGGGAACCGCAGTTACCAATTTGCACCATCTCCCATGTAAGGGTTGGTTTCAATAAAATCTTTTTTGTGTACCAAAAGTGAAGCATATTTGAAAACATTATATAAAGATTTTCATTATCCTGTCTTGATAGCATAGCATACATTCCATTTATTTTACGCGGGAACAACGCCATACCTTTATTTTTAATTTCCGGTCCATTTAATGTCGTAATATTAAAGCGCAGGAAGTCTTTGGTTTCCAATAATTGCGGAAAAACGACTTTCCCATCATAAGCAGAATATGTAGCGTAATAATTATGGCTCCCATCATCATTAACGAAACAGACAAACCGGGCATCCTCTGTTCCATTAGTCTCTGTCGGGCTATGAGGGAAAATAATTCGTTCGGATATATTTTGACTTTTATTATAAAAGATTTCATAATTTGAACGGGCAAGAGTCAGAATTCCATTTGCTATTAATTTAATTTGATCATTCCGGGTGCGACTTTGTAATAGAGTATTTTCAACAAGCTTTTCCAATTCTTTAAGTGAAAATGTATCGCCAAGTTTTGATAATACATTATCAGCAAATTCATGTACCAGATCTAATTCATATAATTTTCTTTCGAATAAATGTTTTTTATAAAATGGATCCGGGACTACTTCAGGGGGAGTAACATATCTTACCGGATTTTCAACTGTAATATTATTTTCAGCATCGATAATTCCA
>CAZUOC010000238.1:0-4452 GCA_964622335.1 uncultured Ignavibacteriaceae bacterium | reverse complement strand
ACAAAACCGCAGTAAATCACGATAGGTTTGTCTTTTTCATCGCACAAAATCATCACACTCTGGGCATAGCGAAAAGTCTCTTAGATTCTTCACTCGTCCGAAAGACTCCCTCAGATGACAATTAAACAGCAGTCTTTTCATGAACGACATCATTTTTAACTTTGCCATCTTCAAGTGTAACTACGCGATGTGCTCTTGCAATGACTTTTGCATCGTGAGTAGAAAAGATAAATGTCATATTACTTTTTTCATTTAATTCTTCCATTAGATCCAGAAGAGATTCTGCTGTTTGTGAATCGAGGTTTGCAGTTGGTTCATCCGCAAGTACAAAAGAAGGTTTCGAAGCTAGCGCACGTGCAACAGCAACTCTTTGTTGTTGTCCACCGGATAATTCCGAAGGGCGACTGTTAATTCTATCTCCAAGCCCAACATGGTTAAGCAATTCAACAGCTTTTGATTCTCTTTCCTCCTTTGAAACTTTCTGGAGAAGCATAATGAATTCAACATTTTCTTTTGCTGTGAAAACCGGAATTAAATTATATGCCTGGAAAACAAAACCTATGTGATGTAATCTGAAATTAACAAGCTCATCGGGTTTGTAAGTTGAGAGATCAACGTTATCGACAATAATATTTCCGGATGTTGGAGTATCGAGTCCACCGATAATATTAAGCAGAGTTGTTTTACCGGAACCGGATGGACCGACGATTGCAGTAAACTCTCCTGGTTCGATTGAAAGATCAACTTCACTTAAAGCCTTTACAGGAACAGCAGTTCCATCATAAATTTTTGATATAGAGTTTAATTTAATTAACGCCATTTATTTCTCCGTTTAGATTAAAGTCTTTATGTGTTTGATATATTATTATTAACTGATAAACCGATACAATACCTAATAAAGCAATAGTCAAAATAGAAACCGGTAATTTGAATTGATCATAACCGATACCTATAAATATTAAATGGATGACAAAAGCAAATATGCTAAGGATGCTGAGTAGTAATGAGAACTTCATACCCTTTTCAATATTATTTATTAGTACACCGTAGCCGATGATAAAAATCGGCAGCACAACCAAATGAATGATATTGAATAGTTGAATGCCACCGGGTAGACAAAACAATTCCCATTCTTTCCAGAAAGCAGAATCGATCTCATGCACTATTAGCAGTGTAAAAACAACGACATATAGAACTTTGAGAGTGTTTTTATTTTTCATTAGTAAGTCCTTATAGCGGTTGCCGGTTTTAATTTTATTGCTTTAATAGCAGGATAAACCGCAGATAATATTGCGATTACAATTATCATTATAGTTATTGAAATATAAAAAGTACCGGGCAGTCTGGGTTGTAATACAGGACTTAAATTCCATGCTGTAAATCCTTGTGCAAAAGTTGAAAGATCGATGCCAGTACTTCCGAAATAGGCAATTAATAGTGATGCACAGAGCATTCCTATAACTGCGCCAACTAAAGAAAGTGAAATTGTTTCAATCATTATCATTGTAAATACTCTGCGGCGTTTCATGCCTATTGCCATGAGCACTCCGAATTCTCTTACTCTTTCCATTACAGACATCAGCATTGTATTTGTTATTCCGAATAACAAAGCAAAAAGAATTATTCCAAGAAAAATATTTAACTGTGTGTCTATCATCTCGTCCATTAGTTTTAATTCAGGTGCGAGATCTTTCCAGCTTTTAACAGAAAGGGAAGGGAATTCACTTTTTAATATCGAATAAAGAGTATCTGCACTTTGTTCAGTGTTCATCCTTATTGCTATTTCATGACTAATCGGCTGTGAACTAAGAAGCGAAAGCAAATCTTTTTCACGAACAAAAATATTCATTCTATCAAATGCAGTTGATTCTGTTTGGTATATCCCAGTTACGCGGAATGCACCGTAGGTTATCGAGCCGTCAAATCCCTGGAAGCTCAAAACAATTTTTGATCTTTCCTTTATGCCGAGATTCTCCGCAAGTTTTTTCCCAACTATAATTTGATTACGTTTGGCACTTTGAAAATAATTCCCTTCAACAATTTGTTTGTAAATATTTGTAACAGTTTTTTCCTGTTCAGGGTTAATTCCAACTATCCTTAGTCCATTTGATGTTGTAGCGGAAGATCCCATCCCTTCGATAACAATTCTTGATGTTATTCCTTTTATATTTTTTTCTTCTTTTATTTCTTTAATAATTTTTTGAGGATTGGGTATCGTATCTGTTAAAAGTTTTTCATCTTCAAATTGTGAAGAATGAATTTGTATATGTCCGAGGTCTCTGTCAATTGTTGAACTGACTAAAGATTCGCCCATACCGAACATAATTGCACTTGCAAACAAACCACAGAGCAAACCGACAGAAATTGCAGAAATAATTATTAAGCTTCTTCTTTTATTTCGCCAGATATTTCGCCAAGCTAAACTAAAAATCATTTTAACCTCTTATAGCCTCTACAGGCTCTAATTTTCTGATAAAGTTAATTGGATAAAGTCCTGAAAGAAGAGCGATCGCCAGCACAGTCCAGATTTGTGCAAAGAACATTCCGGGGTAAATAGCAAAAGGAAGAATAGGTTCGAATCCCCAGGCAATAATTGCCTCTGCATATTCACCAGTTAATGGAATCGGGTTATTGACAAGATAAATTATAATTGGTAAACTGACGATTGCTCCAATAGTAACGCCAATAAATGAAATAAAAATTGTTTCGAGTGTGGTAACAAGAAACAGTCTGGATTTTTTCATTCCAATCGATATAAGTATTCCAAATTCTTTAACCCGCTCTGCAGTCATCATCATCACTGTTCCAAAAACTCCGAACGCAATCACAAGATAAAGTATGCCGAGCATGATAATTCCTTGTGCATTATCAATTTGAATTGCCTGTACTAAATCTGGAGTGAGTTCACGCCATGTCATTACTTCATATTTGTTACCAGATTGTTCTGTTGATTGGCTAAAGAGATTTTTTACCTTCTCATTTATTTCATCAAGCTTTTTCTGGTTTTCAATCATTATTGATAGGGATGTAATTCTGTTCGGTGCAGAAAAAATCCATTGTGCATAAGGAATACTTAAATAAGAAAAACCTTTATTTTGTTCTGGAAGAGTAAACTTTACAATTCCAACAACAGGAACAAGCTCTGCAGCAGTAACTCCGTGATAACCCTGTCCATAAATGACAATTGAATCACCGATGTCTGCGTTCATTAGTTTTGCCAGACCTTCTGCAAGAAGAATTCCTTTGGAGTCATTATTAAGATATTTTCCCTTAACAAGTTTATCCTTTAAAGATGTTAACTTATTTTCAGATTCAGGATCAATGCCGATGACCTGTGCGACTTTTGTTACTTTTTTATATGCGAGCAGAGCAAAAGTTTCAAATCTTTTAACTGTTTGTGTAACTCCTTCAATCTCATTTACTTCTTTAACTTTCTGCTCATCCAGTTCCATACTTTCTTCGAGTGATCTTTTTTCCCAGTAATCTTTTCCGTGAACCTGTATGTAGCCGGTATAAGTTCGAACAGATGAATCAATCATATAATTGTAATAACCAGTTTGCATTGATCTCATAAGCAAAGCAAGAAGAACGGCAAAGAAAACAGAAGCTGCCGCTATGAGAGTTCTCTTTTTATTCCGCCAAAGATTTCGCCACGCAAGAGAAATGTAAGTGTTCATAATTTATTTATCCTTGTCAAGATGACATCTTTTTAAAAAGATGTCATCTTTCAATTATCTGACCCGTTTCATATTTTGTTCAGAGAAGAATGAAGCATCTATTTTGTAGTTAAATTTAATTTCTGTGTAGTCCATTATTGTTTTATTGCCTGGTTTATCTACAGGTACCATTTCCCAATGAGTAAAAATATTTCTTCCATCCATTTTCTTTTCATTAGTTCCGTTAAATGATTTAACGAGATAACCGTCTTCGTCGTAATAATCGACTTTGACCTGTAAATATTTTCCTTTGGAAATCCATGTTATGATTTTTCCCCAGACAACCCCGGCTTCAGGTTTTGGAATCATTTCTATTTTATAACAATCGTATTCATTAAGTTTTTCTTCATCAATAAGTTTGTGATTATAATCTGTTACAATTGAGGATTGTTTTACAAGATCATCGTTCGTAAAATCCGAACCCATCCAGGATTGAAGCATCATTGAGGGTGGAATTTTAATTACTTTCTGTGCAGATGGAAGCCAGTTCCAGACTTCATTTTTTCTTTTAAGAGTAACGGTTCCTTTATCGCGCGCCGGGGCAGTAATATAGATCATCGTATAATCCGGTTCGAGTGCCCAGGCTTTCATAGACATAGTCCGTGACCAGTCCGGTTTTACAATTGTCATTGTTATTTCAGAATAGCTGCTGTTCGATTTCATTAGCTCATCCGCCTTCCGAACAATCTCTTTTGCATCCTGTGCGTAGGAAACGGAAGCTATAAAAATTATGATG
>CAZUOC010000237.1:0-4453 GCA_964622335.1 uncultured Ignavibacteriaceae bacterium | reverse complement strand
TTATAACCTTGAAGCATTGATATCATTATCAAACTTCGCTTATTTAAATCCTGATTATGTATTCCCTGTTTTTGTAAAGGATGATAATTGCATATTTAATTCAGAAAATATTGCTCATCCGCTGATTCCTTCCCAAATAAATATTCACAATAATTTTTCTCTGACAAAAAAAAGAGAAGTTGTTATCATTACCGGTTCCAATATGTCCGGCAAAAGTACATTTCTGAAAACGACAGGAGTAAATTTAGTACTTGCTTTTGCAGGCAGTGTGGTTAATGCTTCGAAGATCGAGACAAATCTTTTCAGAATTTTTACTTGTATAAATATCAATGAGTCAATTACGGACGGTATTTCATATTTTTATGCTGAGGTTAAAAGATTAAAAAATATTCTGGAGGAAATTAAGACTGAAAATGAAATGCTTGTCTTTTACCTTATTGATGAAATATTCAAAGGAACAAATAACCTTGAAAGATTAATCGGAAGCAAATCTTACATAAAGACTCTCTCTGAATTAAATGCAACAGGACTTATTTCAACTCACGACCTCGAGTTAATCAAATTAGAAGATAGTATATCACAGGTAAGTAATTACCATTTTAAAGAAGATATTTTAAATGGTAAAATGATTTTCAATTATAAGTTAAGAAAGGGGCCGTCACCATCCACAAATGCTTTAAAAATAATGGAGACAGAAGGACTGCCCGTTGAAAAACAGGATTTAAACTTAGAGTCTTAAGTATTTTCTGTTAATTTATATGTTTATCTTAATGCAGGAAGGTCCCTTCCTTAGCTCGTGTAGCAAGATTAAATATTTTTAATGCGTTGAGAGCGGAGTGATTAAATCTCAAATGTTAAATTTCAAATCTCAAATCTAAAGGAATATTGAAATTATTTTTCTTAGTATTTGAGATTTGAAATAACAATTCCTAATTCGGTAACCATCTATTTACAGACTCTTTATATTTAATATAACTTTCTCCGAATCTATTTGTTAGCTGTGGCTCTTCAACAAAAACTACAAACAAATGAAAAAGAAAAAATAATACTACTGACAGAATAAGAATTGATAAAGAACTATAGTACAAACCAAATCCAATTAACAAAATAAATCCTCCAATGTACATCGGGTTACGGACATATTTATAAGGACCAACGGCAACAAACTCTGTCGGAGGATCAAAAACCGCAGGTGTTCCCTTCCCTCTTATAATAAAAACTAAGATACAAATTAAACAAAGAGTTCCGCCAAGAATCATTAAAACAATTCCTGGAAGTATTGTCCATACGGGTAACAAGCCAATATCCTTATCATAAGCACGAACTCTTAAAGCAATCCACCCAAAAAAAAGAATAAACGCAGGAACATAGATGAGTGATCTTAAAAGCGAAAAAAGTGTTTGCATTTGCACTAACCAAATGCTTTATAGAATAATTAATTAATAATAAAAAGTTTATCCAATTTTAACTGATGAATAATGTTCATTACATTTTCGTTAACCCCTTTAAGACTAAATTGAATACCTTTATTAGTACATGTTGTATATGAGTGGACAAGAATGCCGATTCCCCAGCTTGCTATGTACTCTACATTTACCAGGTCAACTAAAATATTTTTGCTCCCTTTATCAATTGATTCCTGGACCAAACCCTGAAAAGTGTCGTTTTCATTTCCAAGTAATCTATTTTTATTAATAATTATTACTGATTTATCCGGATAATGTTTAACATCTATTTCCATAATAAAACTCCTGTTATTTTTAGGTTATTGAATTATAATTTAAAAGCTTTTAAAATAATCTACAAATTCTTTTTCTGGCGTTCCATATCCTTAATAAAAACTCTTTATGAAGAATCGATTTGTTGTCTGCTTTGGTAGTAATATTAAACAAAATATTGTAATTTTTGTAAAAATTATTCTGAACAACCTTATAGAGCATCAGACAGAAAAATTGTAAATTGCATATTGTTTTATTCCGAAGACTGATCCGCCTATGACGGAAATTGTAAATTATACATTCTAAATTTGTTAATTGAAATGCGCCCGTAGCTCAACTGGATAGAGCATCAGACTTCGGATCTGAGGGTTGTGGGTTCGAGTCCTACCGGGCGTACTTTGTTATTAGTAAATAGTAAAAAGTACTTAGTATGAAAAGTTATAGAGGATTCAGAGACTTAATTGTTTATAAGCTTTCATATCAATTAGCAGTTGAGATTTTTACAGAAACAAAGAATTATCCTATAGAAGAAAAATATGCACTCGTTGATCAAATAAGAAGATCATCTCGCGCTGTTCCAGCAATAATATCCGAAGCGTGGTCAAGAAGACGATACCCAAAATCATTTGTAAGTAAATTAATCGAAGCTGATGGAGAAACATCCGAAACGACTGTATGGTTAGATTTTTCAAAAGATCATAATTATTTAGAAATTAAGAGATACAATTATTTTATAGAACAGTATGATGAAGTTTCTCGTATGCTTTATTCAATGATAAATCAGCCTGAAAAGTTTTGTTATTAATTTCCATTTACTTCATACTACTTACTAATTACTACATACTTAGTTGATATTTAACGAAGATTCATATCGTTTTATGAAAGCTGCTTTGAAAGAAGCTGTAAGAGCTTTTGAAAAAGATGAAGTTCCTGTCGGAGCTGTTGTTGTTCATAATACTCAAATAATCGGAAAAGGATATAACCAGATTGAAACGTTAAAAGATCCCACTGCACACGCCGAAATGATTGCAATTACTGCCGCTGCAAATCACATCGGCAACTGGAGACTAAATGAATGTGATATTTATGTTACTCTTGAGCCTTGTGTTATGTGTACGGGAGCAATCTTAAATGCGCGAATAAACAATTTATACTTTGCAGAATTCGATCCAAAATTCGGAGCATGCGGTTCACTATATAATTTACCAGTCGAGAATAAATACAATCATACAGTAAATGTATTTTCCGGTCTTTGTGCAGAGGAAAGCACATCATTATTACAGGAATTCTTCAGGAATTTAAGAATAATTGAAAAACAAAATCCACAATCTTTTTCATAATTTATTATATGAGAAAATCTTGAATAAGACTTTTAATAACAATAAATTAGTATCATATTTTTTAAGGATATTATGCGTATAATACTTTTCGGTGCACCAGGGGTTGGAAAAGGAACTCAGGCAAAGATTCTCTCTTCAAAATTAAATATTCCACATATTTCAACTGGTGATATTTTAAGGTCAGCAATTGAGAAAAAAACTTCACTTGGTTTGGAGGCAAAGAAAATTATTGACGCAGGTGAATTGGTTCCTGATAATATAATGGCTGGGATCATTCGTGATACTTTAAAAGAAGAAAGAAATAAGAACGGATTTATACTTGACGGCTACCCAAGAACGGTTGTACAGGCAAAGGAACTGGATAAGCTTTTTACAGAACTTAAAATGAATCAAAAAAAAATTGTCTCTATTACGGCAAGTGAAGAAGAAATTGTCAAACGCCTAACAGCAAGGAGAGCCTGTAAAAATTGTAAACAAATTTTCTCTTTAGATGAAATAGAAAATTCTGATTCATGCCCGAACTGTGGAGCAAAGGACAGCTTTTACCAAAGAAGTGATGATAAAGAAGAAGTAATTAAAAAAAGGTTAGAAGTATTTAATTCAACTACGAAACCTGTGCTTGATTACTACAGTAAAACTGAAAATGTAATTTACGTAGATGGTATTGGTAAGGTTGAAGGAATATCACAGAGAATCATGGAAAAGATTAAAAGATGACATCTTTATTAAATTATTCTACCTTTTGTTTTAATATCCCGCGATAAGCTTGCCTGTTTTCTATCTTAATAATTTTAGCATCATATCTTTTTACAATTTCATAATTATGAGTTGCAAAAAGTACGGCGGTTCCCTTTGAGTTTATCCTTCTGAAAATTTCAACAATTTCATAAGAAGTTTCCGGGTCGAGGTTTCCGGTTGGCTCGTCAGCAAGAAGTAAAACCGGTTCATTAATAACTGCCCTGGCAATAGCTATTCTCTGCTTCTCTCCTCCTGATAATTCATCAGGCTTACTGTTTTTTCTGTGAGCTAATCCTACTTCAGTCAAAGCAGAAATAACTCTTCTCTTAATTTCATTCTTTGGTGTTTTTATCACTTCAAGAACAAAAGCCAGATTATCAAAAATATCCCTGTCTCGTAACAATTTGAAATCCTGGAAAACCACTCCAATTTTTCTTCTAAGATATGGTAATTGTCTCGGCTTTATAGTTTTAGAATTATATTCATCTACCTGGACATAGCCTGAATCAGGAAAAATGTTCATGTAAATTAACTGAAGGACAGTGCTCTTCCCGGATCCACTTTTGCCAATGAGAAAACAAAATTCTCCTTTTTCAAGAATGAAGTTCAGATCAGTAAAAACCGGCTGATGAGGGTATCCAAAATCTACATTATTAA
>CAZUOC010000236.1:0-4455 GCA_964622335.1 uncultured Ignavibacteriaceae bacterium | reverse complement strand
AACTTATTTAAGATCGAATGGGCAACAATCAATAATTCTTATAAGTTGTGATAGTCTTAAAACAAGCAATAATTTTAGCTTTGATTATATAACATCCAGCGGTTCGCCGGAAGATGCATCCTGGGGTTTGGATGGTAACCATCTATATTGGGACGCTTACACCAATGGTGTTTCTAATATATATAGATTGAGTATGGATAGAAATTGGAGAGATGACAAACCAGTGGCCATAAGTAATACCATTAGAGGCTTGTTTAAACCAATTGATATTGGAACCGGAGAGTTATTTGCCTTTGAGTTTACTTCAGATGGTTTTATTCCTGTTACAATTAAGGATAAGCCTGCGGAGGGTACATTATCCGCAATTCGCTATCTTGGTGAGGAAGTAATCAAAAAAAATCCTCAGGTATACAATTGGTATATCGCTCCGCCGTCGGGAAATACTTCTTTGAATGTTAAAAACAACGAGGAAGAATATAGTGGTCTGCAAAATTTAAAAATCCTGACTTTTATTCCGGTTATAAGTGGTTTTCAAAAACAAAAAATGATTGGAATTTTTACTCACATTGCAGATCCTCTTTTTAATCATGATTTAACAATTGAAACGGGATTTTCTCCTTTTAATGAAAATGCTTTAGGTCCGAAGTTTCATTTCAAAGGCAAGTATGAATATAAAAAGCAATATATATTTGGATTGGATTATAACGCACCTGATTTTTATGATCTCTTTAATGACAGGAAGCGTGGAATAATTGGAACAAAGATTCGGCTTGGTAATGTTCATTACTGGATTTATGATAATCCATTAAAAATGAAACAGCAATCTGAAATTGCTTACTATAGAGATATTATCTATATAAATGATAACCTCGTACGTGTATCTGAACCGGATTTTGCAGTTGCACAAACAACATTTAATTCAACTGATTTGAGAAGAACAATAGGAAGTGCCGATTTTGAATATGGAAATGAGTTTACTTTTACGTTAATGATTTTTACAACAGAACTTGAGAAGATTGAATATGCAGGACAACTTTATGGAGAGTGGGGACACTTCACAACGTTTCTAGCTGATCACAATATATTTCATTTTAAGCTGGGGGCAGGATATCATGAAAAAAATAATAAAATGTTTCAGGCAAGATTTTTCTTTGGAGGTTTTGGAAACAGGGCTCTTGAAAATGTTGGTGTAAAACAATACAGAAGTATGTTTAGATTTCCGGGCATTCCTATTTATAGTCTTGATTCGGAAGGATTTGTAAAGTTATTATTTGAAGATAATTTGCCTCCCTTAAGATTTGCAAATGCTTCAATTGGTCAGCATTATTTAAGTCATATAGATTTTTCAGTTTACTCGCAGGCATTGTATACAGAATCACCATTAGGAAAAAAATGGATTGATCTAGGTGCTCAGTTGGATTTAATTTTTAAGCATTGGTTTAATCTCGAATCGACACTTTCTGCCGGTATTGCAAACGCATGGTCGGAAGGAAGCAGTTCGTGGGAATGGTTCGTATCATATAAATTATTAAAAAACTAACTTTCCATATCTTCTGAAAATATCGGGAAAATCTACATTTATTGTTAGCCTTTTACTCATAAATAAGGATTTTAGCTAAGTTTATGAGTGGAATGTATTTTGTTGATACATTTCAAGTTTATTGTGTGAATTTCTATTTTTTAACCAACATTTTTAGAATACTATGGTAAAATTAACTGATTTTAAGAAGACTGTTGATGAAAGCTTAGAGAAGCCTGCCGTTCCAAATGATGAATCTATTGAAAAAGTTAAAAATCTTGAATTAATCCTATATATTGTAAATAGCATAAATAAATCTTTAATTCTTGAAGATGTTCTTGAACTGGTTTTAAAAAATTCTATAACTCTTACAAATTCTGATCGTGGATTTATTGTACTTAAAAATCAATCTGGAAATCTTGAGTATAAGCTAGGTCTTAATGCCGGGGGAAGCCCTCTTCCCGAAAGTTTATTCAATGTTAGTAATACGGTTGTTGAAGATGTCTTTCATAATGGACAATCTAAGTTTATTGAAGGGGCTCAAAGCGACACAAATTATGATCCGAGCAAAAGTATTTTAAGACTTGAACTTCAAACAATTCTTTGTTCACCTCTTATTACTGATGATAAAAAAATTGGGGTTATATACGTTGATAGTAAACACCTGCATAAGATCAAAGCCAGAGAAATAACAGACACGTTTGAAATATTAGCCGGTCAGGCAGCTACTGCTATAAGAAATGCACAACTTTACCATGGACAAATAAGTGCATACAATGCTTTACAGGAAGCTAACACGCAGCTAATCAGAGCAGAAAGGAAAGCATTAAAATCAAGTATTGATACTGAGATAGGACAATCGCTGCAAGGACTTGTTCACGTTGCGTTGCTGGAGACTGAAAGTCTTATGAGGACACTTGAAAAAGCTCAAAAAGATTTTGAAGCAGATTTAAAAGATCGTGATTTAATACTTTTTGATAGGCTTAAATTAAAATCAAAAGTTGCAATCGATAGTATAAGAAGTATTCAGAAATATGCACACGTACTTATGGAAACTTCTATAATCAGCTTAAATAAAGACAGTGGGGATCTCAGCAGAACAATTCACTCAGTTATTAAATATATTTCCCCGATGAAAAAGTTTCATTCAGTACAATTTAAAACTGATTTTCAGAAACTCCCTTTGTGCAATTATGATTCCGAACAAATTCAGCATCTCCTTGTTCATCTTTTTACTAATTCTGCGGAAGCAAAAAAAGATGCTACTATAACAATAAGAACACATTCCACGAACAGCCAGATTTTTGTAGAAGTCGAAGATGATGGTCCGGGCTTTCCTGTTGATAAAGTTAAATCATTCGATGATCTTCTAACTTTAAAAAATGGAAGCTATGGTTTGTTCTTGTGTAAGAGCATTATTGACCGACATAATGGTGAGATTAATATTCTTGAAAAACCACAGGGTGCTTCTATTCAATTTTCTTTACCGGTAAGTTAACGAGGGCAGGACTTGGAAAAATATTTCAGTAATCTCTATTCTTTTGTGCAATTTCCCATTCAGGTGATAAATGAAAAGGGCAGGATTGAATATATTAATCCGGCGTTTACACAACAATGGGGTTATGAAATTGATGAGTTGAAAGAATATTCTGTTTTTGAAGATTCCGACTTGAAAAAAGGGGGAATTCAGAGTTCAATAAGAAAAGTTTTTGAAACTAAAAATTATTTATCTGTTAATAATTATTCCGATTCTCTTCTGAGGAATAAAGAAATAACAGTCCCAATGTTAAAGACGAACATATTTCCTGTTTCTTATGATGATAAAAATTATGTCATTCTTTTCCATGTCGATCAAACAGAGACCATTCTTGCAGAGGAAGAAGTAAAGAAAGCCCGCGACGGATATAAAGAAGCTGAAAGATTAAAGGATACTTTTCTTAATGTACTTTCCCACGAATTACGCACACCACTAAATATAATTCTAGGATATGCTTCAATAATCAGGGAAAATCTTAAAGATAAGATAAGTCCAGAGGATGTAGTTTATCTCGATAATTTGTACAGTGGCAGTGAAAGACTTTTTAAAGGAATCACCCAAATGCTTGAGTTTGCACAACTCGATGCAGGGAATTACAAGTTAAATATAGAAACATTTGATCTTACAGATGTGATAAAGAGTTCAATTAGTTCTATACAGAATTCAGCAATCGAAAAGAAGCTGGAAGTAAGAACCCAAATTATAGAAAAACCTGTCTTTGTTGATGTGGATTATCAATGTATAGAAAGTGCCGTTGGTAACCTTCTAAATAATGCCATAAAGTTTACAAAGCAAGGATTTGTAGAAGTTGAACTGGATGTGTTAGTAGAAAAAGATCTTGGTATATGCAGGATTAAAGATTCGGGGGTCGGTATTTCGTCGCAATATCTCGATCATTTATTCCAACCTTTTAGTCAGGAGGATACTAATATTGGAAGAAACTATGAAGGGAATGGATTAGGTCTTGCTTTAGCAAAAAGATATATAGAAAAAATGGGTGGCTCTCTTCTTGTCGATAGTATTAAAGGAGTAGGATCAACATTTTCATTTACGCTTCCCCTTTCTCACAATAAACATATTATGCCAGTTGAATCCGAACCTAAAAAGTCCAAGAATCTCAAAAGAATTTTAATGCTCGATGATGCCAGTGAGTCTTATGATCTTCTCAAGGCTTTTCTTAAAAATCAATATGAAATTGAAGCTCATAACTTTAGAAATTTTAAAATTGATTTAATTGATGAAGAAGATCATGGCGTAATAATTTTTGATGTTAACCATAATCATTGGGCTCAGAGTCTTTTAATTTGCCGTGATCTTAAGAAAAATGATTCACTTAAACGTCCGCTTATTGTAATCTCAAGCGAGTTTATGGAAGAGAAAATAAAAGAGTTTTATGAAG
>CAZUOC010000235.1:0-4471 GCA_964622335.1 uncultured Ignavibacteriaceae bacterium | reverse complement strand
CCTTCTATTGCCATTCCGGTGCCCATAATTGCGAGGATTAAACCCATTATTTTTCCAATCACAGTTATTAAATGATTTCCGACCTTTTTGATTATCAATTCACTTAAAGAGAAAGCTAAGTAAGTTAAAAAGATCATTAAAGCAAAAATCACAATCACAATTGCGACGTGCACGAAGTTACCGTCTGTAATATTGTTCATTGCAGTAACAATTGTACCCGGACCGGCAAGTATTGGGATAGCTAAAGGGGATATCGCTATTCCATCATCCAATTCTATTCCCTCCTGGTGGTGTATTTTAGACTTTTTTGATTGGAGCATTTCGAATCCTACGTAAAATAAAAGTATCCCTCCTGTAATTTTAAATGCCGGAATTGTTATTCCGAATAATTCAAAAAGATACTTACCTAGAATCACAAAAAATAATACAATTAAAAAAGCAGTTATGCAGGACGTTTTTGCAATTGATTTTCTTTCTGATGCATTTCTGTCTCCAACCAAACCTAAAAAAACAGGTGTGTTAGCGATAGGATTCATTATTGCAAAGAACCCGGTAAAGACAGTTAAAGAAAATGTTAAGATATTATTTGTCATAACTAACCTGATGTATAATAAGAGTGTTACATTTAAGTTTTGTGCAATAAAATAATCATTTTGATATAAAGAATGCATGCGTTTCCATGTCAGCAACTTTTGTGTGACCAATCAAGCTAAAACCGAAGTGTAAATATAACTTTACGTTGGATTCTGTTTCAGTATTCAGGCTCAGTCCCGTGCTTTCCGGATGAGAGCTGACTAATTCAACTACTTCATCAATCAGCAAACGGGCTAATCCTTTCCCTTTATATTCAGGGATAACTCCAATCATATTTAGGTGATGGTGAGGTTCCGGCGGCAGGAGAGCACCTGAGGCATTTCCATAAAACTCGTAACGCTTTTGTTCTTCTGAACCCAGTTCATGCCAGAGTATCTTGCGCCGTTCAATTAATTTTCCCGGCGTCGGGATATTTTCCGGCAAAGTTACAATTGCTGCTGCAACAAGTATATTCTCTGAATTATAAACACCAAGCATCGGTTCATTCCTTAAAACCCTTGCTTCAACAAAAAATCCAATAAGTTTATGTAATCGTTCTTTATAATTATTCTTATTTCCAAGAACATAATGCATTACAGGATAATCATAAAAAGCATTACTCAATACACGTACAACTTTTGCTGCATTAATTCCTGCAAGATACCTGATCTCATAATTTTGGGATAGCAAGTTATTCATCAAAATTATTTAGCTTAATTAAGTTTAGTATGATATTATTTCTGGGACATAACAACCATCCAGGATTTTACCTTAACGTTTAACAGTCCGGCTTTTACCGCAGGATCATTGTTCGCATCTTTTTCTGCTTCTTCAATACTTCCATTATAAATTACCATCCCACCTGAGTTATCCAGGAAGGGTCCTCCTTGTATAAGCTTTTTGCTTTCTAAAAGTGTAGCCATATAATTAATGTGCATTTCAATGCCCGGTTGTTCACGAAATGAAAGGCTGTCTATCCACTTTTGTCCGGGTGAATGAATAAGAACAGAGAAAACCTTGTATTGGTTTGTTTGTTTTGCACCATTCTCAAAAAATTTACCAGTAACTACTATACTTATTAAGACAATAAAAGAAATAAATGATACCGTCTTTTTCATAAACTTGTCCTTTAATTTTGCTAAGGTTTTCATTTGATGTGAATATAAAAAAAAGCTATATAGTTTGAACCTTTGAACCTTTAAATAAAAGCCAAAGAGTAAATGACAATTCTCCAACTACGCCGGGAACAGCAACGAGCAATAAAAATATTGTTTGGTAGTCTGCATAATTTGGTAAAAGGAAATTTGCAAAACTATCTATCAAATAACCTAAAGCTGAAAGTATCAGCAAGACTCCAAGAATTTTTGGGATATAACCGGATTTGAGAATCAGGTAGCTGATTAAGAAAAGGTGAACACCGAAAAATACTAATCCGATAAGAAATCCATAGCTATGTCCATTGAGAAACACCAAAGCTAATGCTTGTAGCTGATTGGTATTAAAAACAGAGAGATAGTCTGCTCCACTGAAAAGTATAAGAACAAATATCAGGTTAAGTTGAGTAATTCCAAAAATTGCAATATAAATCAGTCTGAACCACGCAGTAAGTAGCGATAGACTTTTATTTACCGGTTTGAGAAAAATATAAAGCGCCCAGGCAATTACAATATCACATATAAGTACAATTATCCAGCTAACTATACCGGCACGAAAAAGTAATTCGTTAGCCAAAATATTATTTGCAGTTGTTGCAGCGTCACCTTTAACTATAAGACTGCCGAAAATAAAAAAATTAGCAAAGAGACCAAGGACAAAGATGATTAAATACCCGATTCCGGCAACCTTTGCTGCTTTACCTTGTGATATATCGGTGAGAAGGTTCGTCATTTCAGTTCCTTTTATTTATTTAGGTCTTGTCTTTTTGTCCCACTGTTATTACGATTTTCCCTTTTTGTTTTCCTTCTCCAAAATACTGCATAGCTTCAGGTAGTTCACTGAAATTGTAGGGCTTATCTATTACAGGCTTGATTTTGCCGGTTTCGAAAAGTTCATTCATATAAGCTAAATCCCTGTTTTGTTTCAGTCCAACAATACATATTTTCTTTTTACTGATTATTGAATACAACGGTCCCAATAAGAAAGCCTGGAAAAGTCGGGGTATGGAACCTCCGACTGTGACATATATTCCATTGGGATTTAAAGTACGGGAATATTTAATTATCGAGCGGTTCGTTTTGACATCAAGAATTAAGTCATAATGATTACCGTTTTTTGTAAAATCTTCTTTTGTATAGTCAATAACTTGATCGAAACCTAATGAGCGCATGAACTCCAATTTTCCTGAATTGTCAACGCCCGTGACTTCAACATTGTTTTTTAATTTTACAAACTGTATCGCAAAAGTGCCTACGCCCCCACCCGCACCATTTATTAGAAGCTTTTGTCCCGGATGAATTTGCCCTTTATCGTAAATACCTTGTATTGCAAGCATTGCCGCCTGTGGGATCGCTGCAGCTTCTTCAAAAGTCATACTGTCTGGTTTCAACACTAATGAATTTTCCCGGGCACAGACATACTCAGCAAAACCGCCCCAATCACCACTTAAATCTCCATACACTTTATCGCCCGGTTGGAACAACTTTGCATTTTTACCAACTGCTTCAATTTGTCCTGCTATATCCGAACCAAGTATTTTTTTCTTAGGTTTTAGAAGACCATTTATCAAACGGTTTATAAAAGGAGTTCCTATAAGCAATTGCCAATCCCAATCATTAATTGATACTGCATATACTTTTATCAGAACCTCATTGTCTTTAGGGACAGGTTTTTCTACCTCTTTAAGCTTGAGGACTTCCGGTGAACCATATTTTGCATATACAATTGCTTTCATAAATAACTAAGTTTTATACAAATACCACATACCCCATAATGCGTAAATTATTAGAAATGATAGTAATATAGGATATACAATATATTTATCAGGATCCAAGGTCACGGATGTTTCCTCTTTAAATAATGTAAACAAATGAACCAAAGGCCAGTAAACAGTAACGGTTAAAGCTCCGTACATTGAATATTTACCCCATTTTTTCTCTTTTAACAATCCGATTATACCTACTATTAATATTGGAAGATAAAAAACTGTATCTGCGAAGGCAAAGCCTTTGGCAAATCCAATACCAACTTTTCCAACTTCAGCCTCAGTTTCTTGGAGTCCAAGCTCAATAGCTAAATCATAATTAAATAAAGCAAGTGTCTGTCCGACTAGAAGCATTATTGCTAGCAGCATTCCTACGAGGATAAGCAACCAAAAACTAATACCTTTTTTTCTATTCATATTATTTTCACTTACTGTCTATAAAAGTTGTTACTAATTTTATTTTTTATAACATCCAAATTCAAATACCGTTAAACCAAAAACTTTATCGCCGGAGTTAAACTGTTTTACGTCTTTGCCTGTTGCTTCGACCTTTCCGGCGAAATTCATACCCAATATTTTTCTTTTTAGGTTTTGTAAGCCCCGTGTACAGCCTGGAAAAAAACGGTTCACCTTTTCTGAACGTACAATCAGTTGCGGTTACTGTTGTTGCGTGTACTTTTATCAACACTTCATTGTTCTTTGGAATCGGCTTATCTATTTCCTTTAGTTGAAGAACTTCCGGTGAGCCGTATTTTGTATATACAATTGCTTTCATAAGTAATCCTCCTCAAGATAACTCTGATTGCCGACAGGCAGGAATTAATAGTTAAAAGATAAAAAAGACTTTTGTAAAAGGACAACTATGCCGTTTTTTTTGAATTTATTAAGCGTTAGGATCTTTAATTCATCCCAGCTCAAAAGTAGTTGATTCCAACCTTCTTCTTCTGCCCATCTTACTAAAGTTTTTACTCCTTCCAG
>CAZUOC010000234.1:0-4472 GCA_964622335.1 uncultured Ignavibacteriaceae bacterium | reverse complement strand
TCCTGCACCCGAAGTTAATATTCCGGGGTCTTATGATGCTGACTTAAAATTGTATTACGCCCTTGATAAGAAAATAGTACTTGATTGGGGTGAGAATTCAACCAAAGTAAGCCAGACTGAAAACTTCGATTCTAAAGGATACAAGTTTGAAGGATATAATGTTTACCAGTTGCCAAATGCCGCAGCCTCTGTTGGAGAAGGAAAAAGAATTGCAACATATGATATAGTAAATGGAGTGTTAAAAATTGAAGGACAATTCTTTGATGTTAACACTGGTGTTGTCGCAACGAAAGTCCAGCAATTTGGCAATGATACCGGGATAAAAAGATATCTGGAAATCACATCTGATGAAATAAAGAGCGGTGTACCACTTGTAAACGGTAACAGATATTATTTTGCAGTAACTGCGTATGCTTACAATCCGGATGCTACTATAACAAACCTGGAAAATCCGATAAGTATCTTAACCGTTGTACCTACAGCCGTATCACCGGGTTATGATTATAATGGAGCTCATCAGGATACAATACAGGTTGCTCATACAACAACAGTTGGTAATCCAAGCGATGGTAATTTGTTCCCTATCATTGTTGACCCTTCTAGGCTAACAGGAATGACATATACAGTTACGTTCGATACTATTCCCGGCGGAACCATTGTATGGAACGTAGATAGAGAAGATGGTGTGCGTGTTCTTTCTAATCAAACTAATCAGAATGCTGATGAAGAATCCCCTATTGCTGATGGTATTCAATTTCGAGTTCAAGGTGCTCCTCTTGATGTAAAAGGATTTGATGTTACTGCAAACGCAAGTGGACCAATTACAGGAGCAGAATGTACCTATGAAATTACTACAGCACCCTCTGACGGAAAAGGTATATCCGCTGATTGGTTTAGAGACGTATTGGGATCACCAAACGGAGGAGCTTTAAGCGGATGTGTTGAAACCCCAATGCAAGTAGCGGGGGGATATTATTTCTTCGCCGCAGGGCCCAACACTGTTGGTGACCATACAACAATGCTCAATAGAATAACCCGCGATGGTTCCTTATTCGAGTTATTAATTCCAAATAATTACGAAATCAAATGGACGGGTTCAGGAAAAGCGCTATGGCCTACCGAATTTCATGATAACGTAACACCCGGTACTTATGATGTTCCATTTGAACTTTGGTTTTTGGGTCCAAATCTGGATGACCCGAGTGATGATGTCAGGATGATTCCTGTAATCTTTGATAATAAGGACACTGTAGGGGTACCAGCCTTTGATTTCATACTGGATCATGAGGCTTCAAGTGGGAGCGATGATCCCTATAGTGATTTGATTTATTTCTATATGCCAGGAGACCAGACGCCTGGAGATGCTGGTTATCAGGCATTTGTTACACAAAGCCCAACTACCCGTGGTGCTGATTGGACTGAACACTTAGCAAGGGTGGTATTGTTTAACTGGAATCAAAACCAAGGTAGTGGGGGTGATGAAGAACAACCCGAGGTAGGAACAGTATTCAGAATTAGAATGACGGTTCCCAATGCGCTAGTAGATGTGTTTACATTTACTGCACCCACTACAACATACAATTCAGAACAGGCCGCTGAAGATGTAAACAAATTGAATGTATATCCGAATCCTTATTATGGTGTTAACACAGAGGAATTAAATAAATACAATCGTTTTGTCACTTTCACTCATTTGCCTTCAAAAGCAACCATCAGGTTGTTTAATCTTGCAGGTGTAATGGTTAGGACAATAGAAAAAAATAATTCCTCGACTTTCCAAAGATGGGATTTAGCCAATGAATCGGGTTTGCCAGTAGCCAGCGGATTATATATCGCCTATATAGATATGCCCGAGATTGGCAGAACTAAAATTTTGAAAGTTGCTATTATCCAGGAACAGCAGATTCTGGATAGGTTTTAACAAAACATAAGTTTAATTAAGGAGTTTAATAATGAAAAAAATAATTGGATTAACATTTATGTTACTTGTTCTCCTGCTGGGATTGGATAACGCTTACGCGGGAGGAGGTAATAGAACAGGAACAGGTGGAGCCAACCAGCTTCTCATTCCTGTTGGTGTACGTGGTATTGCTATGGGTGAGCAGGGAGTCTCTACCTCAAACGGACTCGAAGCTCTTTTCTGGAATCCTGCCGGAGTTGCAAAGATGAGTAATTCTGCCGAAATGACTTTCTCACATATGAACTATATTGCCGACATCGGTGTTGAGTATGGAGCCGTCGCAGGGAAATTTGAAGGCTTCGGTGTTTTATCTTTAAGTGTAAAGTCTCTTTCCGTTGGAGATATACCCGTTACAACCACATCTCAACCCGATGGTGATGGGACGTTTTTCTCTCCACAAATTCTTACTGCAGGGATATCTTATTCCAATCAATTAACAGATAGAATTGCTGTTGGTTTGACTGCGAAATATATAACTGAAACATTAGGTGATGCTACTGCAAATGGAGTAGCTTTCGATGTTGGAGTTATTTATGATAATCTTGCAGATTTCAATGGGTTGAGTTTCGGAATAGTTCTGAAAAATATTGGGCCACAAATGAAGTATGACGGCTCGGCATTATTTGTCCAGGCAGATGTAACAGATTATAACAGACCTCCTCAATATTATAAAATTGATGCTGCCTCTTATGAATTACCATCTGTATTTCAAATTGGTTTTGGATATAAACCCAAAATTGATGAGTACAATTCTTTGCAGACATCAATATCATTTCAGAATAATAACTTCTCTGATGATGAATACAGGCTCGGTTTGGAATATGGTTATAACGACATCTTCTTTTTAAGAGCCGGTTATTCCTTAGCTCCCGAAGCGGTACAGGATACTTATTTATACGGTCTTACTGCCGGGGTAGGATTAAACTATGAATTATCTAACCTCGATTTAAAAGTAGACTACGCGTATAGAGACACCAAATATTTTGATGGGAACCATGTTGTTTCTTTATCTGTAGGCTTTTAAAACAGAAAAAGACTCCGGCTCATTTGTTTGGACCGGAGTCTTTTCTTTTAAATATTTGTTAATCTTTAGATAGTTTGAAAGTTGCAGTTGATGTCGCGGTTTGATTTGACAAGACGTCCTTTACTCTGAAAACAACCTTGTAATCCCCTATCGCATAAGTGCTGTCAAGATCAAATTGTGCTTCAAGAGGAACGTCAGCCATTTTTTCTTTATCTGTTTTATCTTCCACCCTGCTTATTAAAGATTTGATTATATCTCCTTTGGGAGTTATAAGATCAACATCAAAAGCTATTGTTGCGCTGTATTTATCCTCTTTTTCATTTTGAGTAAAACCCTTTACTCTGGTTGTTGCATTTACTTCCCAGGCGCCGCCAATATCATAAGCGAAAGCTTCCGGGCTGAAGGTTTCAATCTTTACAGGCTCTTCTTTGCTGCACGAAAAAAATATGAATGTTGTTAAAAAGAGAATTACTAATTCTTTCATTGGGTTCTCCACATACAATTAGAGCAAAGATGACATCTTTAACAGATGTCATCTTTATTAATATTTAGTCGTTCTTATTTTGGAAATCTTTCATAAAAGAAACAAGATCGTCAACACCTTTCTTTGGGAATGCATTATAGATTGATGCTCTCAATCCGCCCACCGACCGGTGTCCTTTCAATCCGCTAAATCCTGCTTCTGTAGCTTCGGCGATAAGTTTCTTTTCAAGCTCTTCAGTTGCAAGATTGAAAGTAACGTTCATTAACGAGCGGCTTTCTTTTTCTGCATGACCCTTATAAAAGCCTGCACTTGCATCTATACATTGATAGAGAATTTCAGCTTTCTCTTTATTGATTTTATACATTGCATCAAGACCACCGAGCTTGGTAAGCCACTTTGCAACTAATCCAATTATATAAACACCAAATGTATTTGGAGTATTGAAAAGAGAATTATTCTCTACATGAGTTTTATAATTCAGCATTGTCGGTAAAGAATCGGAACTTCTCTCGAGCAAATCCTTTTTGATAATGACAAGAGTTACACCGGATGGCCCCATATTTTTCTGGGCGCCTGCATAAATAAGAGCATACTTTGTTACATCTATTTTCTTGTGAAGAATATCTGAAGACGCGTCGCATACCAGAGGAACTTTTCCAACCTCCGGTTCTTTATGCCATTCAGTTCCATAAATTGTATTATTTGTGGTAAAATGAACATAAGATGAATCGGGATCAAGTTTTAGTTCTTCCTGTTTAGGAATCCTTTTGAAGTTTTCGCTTTCTAAAGTTGCTGCAATGTTAACTGTTCCAACATTCTTGGCTTCCTTTACAGCTTTTTTTGACCAGCTTCCTGTAACAATGTAATCGGCTTTATTCTTCGGAGGCATTAAGTTTAACGCAACCATAATAAATTGCAAGCTTGCACCGCCCTGTAAAAAGAGAAGCTCGTAATCATCATTTATATTAAGAAGAGATTTTAAATCCTGTTTTGCTTCGGTAATT
>CAZUOC010000233.1:0-4482 GCA_964622335.1 uncultured Ignavibacteriaceae bacterium | reverse complement strand
TATAAGGAACTACTAAAGGACCATAGTTATCTTCATTCCACTGCATTCCTCTTGGAAATATCCGCGGCTCTACAACTCCTTTTGGCTTTGCGTAGGGGCTTAAATATTTGATATGAGTCGGTATCCAGGCTTCCTTTCCGTTTACATAAACCACTTTGTTAACTATTAGAATTGTATCACCCGGTGTTCCAATGCATCTCTTTACGTAGTTAACACCTCTTTCTGCCGCAAATAATGCGTCTCTATCGCCGGGAAATTCAAATACAACTATATCCCCACGCTTAGGGTCTTTTAATGCAGGGAGCCTGAAATGAGGAATTTCAACTTCGGTAAATGGCAAATATTTTGGTGAAGAAGAACCGTAAATGAATTTGTTTACAAGAACGAAATCTCCGACAAGTATAGTGTCTTCCATAGAACCCGTTGGAATCCGGGTATTTTGTATAACAAATGTTATGATTAAGAACGCAGCTATAACCGCAAAAAAAAGTTGTTCGAAAAATTCTTTAGTTTTTTCTTTAGGTGTTTTTGGTTTGTTAATTTCTTCTTTTGATTTAATTCCAAGAAATTTTTTTAATCCGCTTTTAAAAGACAAAATTTATCTCCGTTTTATTTTTGATTCTCTAATTAGTATTAAACTGTTTTTAATTCATTAAGTTTTTTACGTAGTAATTCATTTACAAGTTTTGGATTTGCTTTTCCCTTTGTCTCTTTCATTATTTGTCCCACAAAAAATCCCAATACTTTTTCTTTCCCATCTAAAAATTGTTTTACTTCATCCTGGTGTGATTCTATTATTTTTTCAACTATGTTTTCTATTGATGAAACATCCGTTATTTGTACAAGATCTTTTTCTTTAATAATTAATTCCGGGTCTTTTCCTTCCGAAAGCATTTCCGGGAAAATATCTTTTGCTATTTTACCGCTAATTGTTCCCTTATTAATAAGGTTAATAAGTTTTGCCAGCTTATCAGGTGAAACAGGGAAATCTTTTATGTCAAGCTTTTGTTCATTAATAGCTTTTAGAACATCTCCCATAATCCAGTTGCTTGCGGATTTATTATCATCTGTGAATGAAATTACATTCTCAAAATAATCAGCTACAGGTTTGGTTTGAGTTAATATCTCGGCATCATACTCAGGAAGATTATATTTGCTGATGAGTTTTTCTTTTCGCTTGTCCGGCATTTCAGGTAGTTGTCCTGCAATTTCTTTTTTCCATTTATCCGAAATGACCACGGTAAGGAGATCAGGTTCCGGGAAGTAACGGTAATCGTGTGCTTCCTCTTTTGAACGCATTGGAGATGCTTCATTTAACTCTGCATTCCATAGCAAAGTTTCCTGTACTATTTCTCCTCCATCTTCCAGAATCCCAATTTGTCTTTCTATTTCATGGTTGATAGCTCTTTCAACACTCTTAAAGGAGTTCATATTTTTTACTTCGGTTTTTGTACCAAGTTTTTCTGTACCTTTTAATCTTACTGAGATATTTGCATCACATCTCAATGAGCCTTCTTCCATGTTACCGTCACAAATTCCAAGATATTGAACGATCTGCCGCATTTTATAAAGATATGAATAAGCCTCTTTTGCAGTTCTTAGATCAGGTTCACTTACAATTTCCATCAAAGGAGTTCCGCACCTGTTTAAATCAACAAGAGTTTCATAACCCTGGTCGTGAATAGATTTGCCTGCGTCTTCTTCAAGATGAATTCTTTTTATCCTGATTTTTTTTTGAGAATTATCAGAATCAACATAGATAAACCCATCTTCACAAATCGGCAATTCATATTGTGATATCTGGTAACCTTTGGGAAGATCGGGATAGAAATAATTTTTTCTGGCGAGCACCGATTTTTTGTTTATTTTGCAATTTACAGCAAGTCCCATTAACACAGTAAACTCAACAGCTTTTTTATTTAAAACTGGTAAAACTCCCGGATGTCCAAGGCAGATTGGACAAACATTTGTGTTAGGCGGGTTTCCGAACTCAGTAGAACATCCGCAAAAAACTTTTGATTTGGTCAATAGTTGTGCGTGTACTTCTAAACCGATTACAGCTTCGTATTTATCTTTAATTTCCATACTTGAGATTCAAACATTAAATATATAAAAGAAAACCAAAATTCGGAATATATATCAGAGGGTAATAATACTGGATTTACTAAATAGTTATAAGTAAAAGAATATGTGGGATTTTAAATTTGAGCTTAGTTGCTTATTCAATTTTTTTTTCGAATATTAAAACAATTAATTAAAAGAATATACAACAATCGCGGGAGACTGCTATATGATGTCCTTTCTACGACCACTGTGCCAATTTCATCTACTAAAAAATAATTTGTTATTGGTTTTTGCATTTTTCTTTCTTTTAAACTCTGGTGAAAATTTTGCTCAGGGAAATTATAAACTTGAGAAGTTACAGAATGAGCCTATGTTTGTCTACAGAGCCCAAAAGGATGGCACTATAAGATGCGAACTTGCGACAGAGAAAGAAAAAGGGGAATATAATCTTACCAAGCCTAAGACTTTTAATTATACAATCGTACATTCTCTTAACTCGGAAAGCGTAAGGGGAATGAAAATCCTGTTAAGAGCCACTGACCAATTATTGCAAAATGAGGAAGCGCTTTTAGCTTTTAGAAGAGCTGCCGCTAGGTGGGAACGTTATCTTAGAAATGATATAACTGTTGTTATAGACGTTGATTTCGGTGTGACCCGTTGGGGAGTACCATGGGGCTCAAATGTTCTTGGAAGTACTAATTCAGCTGTTTATTTAGTTAATGGAGCTTCTGTTTCTGATGTAGTAGGAGTACTTAAGGCAGCGCATTCTGGTGATAGTCAACTTCAGGACCTTTATAATGCAATACCTGTTCCTACTCCTTCGACTGCCGGAACCAATCTTGGTACATTGGTTGGTGGAATAATAAATCTTCAGGAATTAGGATATGCAGATGCTAACATCGATCCCGATTTAGATGTAACCCCATTCGGAGATGTCCCAACTATCGGTTTTAATTCCAATTTTAGTTGGGATTTTGACCCTTCAGATGGTATTACACCAGGAGATATTGATTTTGATGCAGTGGTTACCCACGAAATAGGTCACGCAATCGGTTTTACAGCAATTGCAGGTAATTACCCTCCTTATGGTCCTCCAGATAATTACTACTATCCTTGGGACTTTTTCAGGGTGCGTCCTGATGATGTTACAGAAGGAAGCTTAACAGGATTTGATACAGCACAGAGAGTAGTTACACCGGGACCAGCGGCTACAGAAGTATGGTCGGTAGAAAATGATGTTACTTATTATAAAAGTACACAGGTTTCTTTTGATGGCTTAAAAAAACTTGAAGTTTCTACGGCTACTTTGTCGGGAACAAATGGAGATGGTAACCAGGCTCCACACTGGCGTGACGATCAGGACAGACCACCTTCATTAGGAGCAGATAGATATATAGGTATTATGGATCCTGTTAATGAAGGAGGAAGAGATGAAATAACTGATAATGACCTGAGAGTGTTGGAAATAATAGGTTATGACATTCAGTACAACCAGGAATATGCAATGATCCAGATAGTTGCAAACGGCGACACTGTTGATCTTGATAAATCTATTGATACGCTTTATGTGGGAGATGTTCCTGTAAACTCAACAGGTGAATACCAGTTTGAAGTAACTGATCTTGATCTTGACCATGCTTTGAATTATGAATCGGTAGTAGTTTTTGATTTTTCATTTCCCGAGGGCGGTACCGCAGATGCAGCGTTGGAAACTCCGGAAGGAACAATATCAGGAGGAACTTCTTCAACATTTAAGCTGATAGTCAGTAATACATCTGTTCCGGCTCAAGTTTTTGGAACATTACGTCTGTATACGAATGTTGATGACAAAGGTGTAATAGATATACCTTTTGAATTCTCGATAGGTGGAGTAACTGCACCTTCTCTCTTAGTTTCGGAAAACAGTCTTGGAGATTTCAATTTCAACTACGATCAGGGAACTGATCCGGTTACAAAATCTTTTGATATTACCAACAAAGGTTCAATTGATCTTAACTACAGGCTTGTACCTTCTCTTAGTAGCAAAAGCAATTTTCCTTTTACTGGAATGGCAAAGAATTCCAGCAACTTTAGCGAGACAACTTCAGGTTCAGTCTTATCACGATTCCTGAAACCTTCTTTACTTAAAAATGCTACTGTTATTTATCAGAATGATTTTGAAAGTGGATGGGGAGGTTTTACTGCAAGCGGTGTTAAATCGGAAGATTGGCAATTAATTACCCTCGGTGAGGCTACACTTGATGGACATAGTAAACCAACATCAGTTTATTATGGTTATAATTATGGTGATTCATTAAAATATAGGGATACTTCCGATACTATGATAAAGAGTGAGGGATTTGATTTAAGTGGTATTCCTCCTCAGGATGAAGTGGTTTTAACCTTTAACTATTTCCTGGATGCTGAACTGGGATATGA
>CAZUOC010000232.1:0-4503 GCA_964622335.1 uncultured Ignavibacteriaceae bacterium | reverse complement strand
TATCCAGAATAGCACAGCTCCCAATCGCTTTCTTCGTGAGGGTTTCCGCACCTCAGGCTCACCGAAAGATTCGTCCATACTGGTTCAGGTGTTATTAGGACATGAATTCGTTTAAACTTTTAGAAGAATAAATTTCGTATCAAGTAAAATACTTACACACCTTATTCAAGAAAAAAAAACGAAAACTGGTTGGGCAAAAACACCCAACCATTGTTATCGTATTATCCGATCTTAGAATGGATAATCAAATCAAAAATCACCTTACTTAAATACAAGATAACCAGCATAGTAGCTCTAGTTTGAGAGGGTGCAGAGTTATGAAATACTGTAGATTATTTGTACTTATCATTCTGATTACATCACTAATTCTTAGTCCTGCAATCATATTGAATGATACTTGGAATGTAGACGACAAACTAATCTCCCAGAAGACAAGTGTAATTTCATACACTTCACATAGTCCAATTATCATCAACGATAATTCTGATTTTATTTCGCAAGGTTGGCCTGGATATGGTAATGAAACCCATCCATATTTAATTGAAAATCTTGAAATCACGAGTAATGATAATTGCATCGAAATTAGTGGTACAACAGTATGGTTTGTGATTAACAATTGTAATCTCACTACTTCCTCGAGTGAACCATGGGGATATGGCAACATAGGAATCTATCTCAACTCACTTGAAAATGCTGCGATTTCGAATTGTACAATTAGTAAGATGCAGTCTCCTATCTACTCCGAAGATGTTCTTGATGTTACAATTACAAATAATACTGGAATATCAAGGTGGGGTAATATGCAATTCGGTTATTCAGAAAACATCTCTTTGTTCAACAATACAGGCGTTATTGATATCTATCAGTGTACCCATGTTTACGTCAATGAAAACATCGGAAGAGTAAGCCTTAGAAATTCTCTAGAATGCAATATTACCAACTGTGATTTTGGATCTAGTTCTGTATATCTTGAAGGCGATAGTATCGAACACTTTCTTCACAATATTTCAAATAATATTGCTAATGGATTACCGGTTGTCTATACGCGGGACATTTCTTATCAAGTAGTTAATCCCACTGATTATGGTCAACTGATATTTGCTAATTGTTCGCATATTCAAATTCTAGACGGGATTGATTACATCTGGTCGATTAGTCTACTATTCAGTAATTCCTGCACTGTTCAAGGAAATGATTTACCCGGAACTACAAATTCTATTATCCTTAAGTACTCTCAAGATACATACATCAACGGAAATGTGTTTAATGGAGCTTCTGTTGCGTGCCATGTGACCAACTCACAAAACACAACTATAACTGAGAATGAGTTCTACAACTGTCGTGATGCTGTTAGTTTTTGGTTTTCCAACAACTCTACGTTGACGTATAATACCGCATATGGTTCTGAAGGAGCATACAGGATTGCGTCCGATTATTGCGAAGTAATTGGAAATGTAGCTTGGGACTCTGTTGCGCATGGAATACAGGTTGATGGTGAATGGAATACGTTTAGAGACAATTTCATCTCAAATGTGTCACGTGGAAGTATAGATTATTACCAAAGTACTGGAATACTTGTCTTCGGTTCCAATAATTATTTTGAAAACAACACTGTGGAATATGTTCAGGACATTGGGTTCAGGTTAGAAGCTGCAAACTGCACCTTGATTGATAATATATTGACAGGTTCAGGACTTGTTCTAAATGGATATTCCTACTGGGACTGGATGCATACCATGTCGGGCAATACTCTTGATGGGCAACCATTGATGTATATTCGTAATCAAATTGGTGGAGTACTAGATGCAGCTAGTTTCAATCAATTGATTGTCGCCAATTGCTCACAGATGGAAATCAGAGATGGAGTATTTGATGAAACGCTATCCATAGGATTTTGTGATCAAATGGTAGTTGAAAACAATGTTATAACAACAACTGCAATTGGTCTACGGATACAGGGACTTACTAATTCACTGATTTTAGATAATCACGCCATTGATAATGAAATGTATGGATTCTACATGGGATACTTAGCAAATGCGAGTATTGTAAATAATTCTGCAGTATTATGCAGTGAACGTGGATTCATTATTAATAATTGTAACAATTGCACGGCTTTCAACAATGTTGCAAGTGACAGCAGATTAGGTATGGAAATTGGTGATAGTGTTAACATTAAACTAGATTCCAACATAATTTTCAATAATTCAGACAAAGGAATCTATATGTGGTTCTCACAAGAGGGTCTCATCATCAACAATGAAATAATCAATAATGACTTTATTGGCATACGTGTTCAAGAGTGTTCAGATTTTATTTTGTATAACAATAAGTTTAGCTACAATGGCGAATCCAATGCATTTGAAGATGGAACTGCGAATCAATGGGATGATGGAGTTGATACTGGAAATGCATGGGATGATTATGTTGGCTCAGGAACCTATTTGATTCCAGGTGATGCAGGAAGTGTAGATCGGTACCCAATCCTCTTGAACTATGAACCAGAAATCATTCCTCTGGATGACATCGAATATGAAGATGGTTCTCCTGCACCTCTGCTAAATTGGACTGTTTTTGATGTGAATGCAGACTCGTTTGTGATTTATTTAGATGGAGGTGTTCTCGAATCGGGAAAAGTGAATGGTTCATTCATCACAATGCAAATTGGTGAATTAGATTTGGGAGTAAATAATGTCACTCTATATGTGAATGACACAGTTGGTGCGTTCACTATTGACACTGTATTCATTACGATTGTAGACACAACTGCACCAACGATTCTTGGACCTGACAATGAGATCACATGGACACTCGACATTGGTCCATATAATGTAACATGGACGGCATATGATCTTAATCCAGCAAATTACAGTATTTTCCTCGATGGATTACTAATCACTACTGGTCAATGGAATTCCTCAGGAGAATCCATAACCGCTAATCTGGACCATCTTGCAGTTGGAGAATTTAATGTGACACTTGTGGTCATTGACCTTGCAGGAAACTCCGCCGTAAATACAGTAACTGTTACTGTAGAGGGTGAATCAACGACTCCAACAATAGACACAACCACAAATACCCCCACAACAAGTGAAGTACCAATAACGATGGTAATTATTATCGCAGTCTCTGGGACTTTAGTGATAATCATCATTGCAGTCCTTCTTTTCAAGAAAAGAATTTAGTCATGAAATCTGGTTAAACTAGTTGAAAAAACGAAAGATGGTTGGGAACCAAATCCAACCATTCTAACTTTAGCATCCGACATGGAATACATAGTTGGGGCCGGACTTAACAACAGCTAGATTTCAGCTTGCTCATATATTATTTGACCCTGAAAGGAGACTAATAACTAAAATAGCTGTTTGTTCATGAGAATTCTTTGGAGTTTGATTAAATGGAATCGGACCTGTCCTCAATTCAGTGTAAAGCTGAATTCTCCTATAGAGTTAAAGTATCAATTGGGAAAGGTCCCACTGCGACTCAAGAATATGGAGATGGGTTTCTTTCAATTGATAAAGAGCAACTTGGTTTCAAACCTTCTAAAGAACCAAAGATCGCAGGTGGAACAAAAGGTGGAATGTTGAAATCTCTAGCAAGTACAAATATCAAAATTTACCCACACCCTATTGTGGAATATCGGGACATTAAGGAATTCAAGATTGATAAGAAGAAAATGCTTGGAGTTGTTCTTCATCAGCCTTATTCAGTCAATCCACTGACAGGTCAAGAGATACTAGCAATTCCAAGGTTTGAAACTGAAATGATTCTATTTTTGAAGTTCAATGATGATGAAACAAGGGATCACGTTATTCGCCAAATTGAAACAAGATGGCAACCATTTCGAAGGTCTGAAGCTGAAGTGGGTTACGGAGAAAAATCGCCCTCTTTCCAACCAACGGCTGTTGCACCCACCTCAACTGATGGAGTTGCTGGCTATTGTAAAAACTGCGGCGAACCATACACATCAGGTCAGAAATTCTGTGGAAAGTGCGGAAAAGGATTGTAGTAATTCAATAATTCTAAAAAAGAAACGAAGTGGTTGGGCAAAAACACCCAACCAGTATTTATTCTATTATCCGATCTTTGTTCCACAGTTGGGACAAAACTTGGCACCATTAAGTGCAGTACCACAGTTCGGGCAGAACTTTGCACCTGCAGGAGCACCGCCCCCGCCTTGCTGCTGTCCACCAGCACCCATCATTCCTGCTGCTCCTGACATGAAGCCCATGCCTGCGCCAAAGCCGGCACCAGGGCTCTTTCCAAGAGATTCAGCTGATGACTTGACAGTTTCTGAGGCCATTAGGTCTCTTCCACTTACTCCACCTGTCCTCATGAAGAAGAGGCGTTCTCTGTACTTTTCTGTAGTATCGAGACCTTCGAACTTCAAATCTACGAGTTCAAGTCCAATTCTCTCAAAGTTCATTCTGACCTTGGTCTTGACCTTCAATGAGGTTTCGTCAAGCTGAGTGAATACAGCCTGCAGGTCAAAGTGAGCAAACT
>CAZUOC010000231.1:0-4516 GCA_964622335.1 uncultured Ignavibacteriaceae bacterium | reverse complement strand
GTAAGTGAACAGGTAGAAGAAGAATCCACAGCATCCAAATTACTTGACAGAATGAAATTGATTGGTGATAACAAGAATGGTTTGATTATGCTCGACAGAGAATTAGGAATGAGAGCTACTGCTTCCTAAAGCCTCATAGGTAAAGATTTAAAGGCAACCGCAATTTTTGGCAAAGCCATCCCCTTGGGATAAATTGTGAACTTGTTTAATTTACGCAAGCTGAAGCTTGCGACTACCTCGTAAAATTAGCTTTTAAGACAGCCTATTTTTTTTAACTTTTTTAATTTTTAACATCCGCCAATGGTATAGCGGTTCCCCTCATCGAATGGACTTTGTTTGCGACAGGCAGAACGACTTCTTTACTTACTCTATTTTCAAAATAATCTCTGAATCGTGTAACCATATATTTAACCGGCCATGCCGCAGCCTCACCAAGTGCACAAATTGTATTTCCTTCAATGTTGCTTGCAACCGATATAAGTAAATCAATATCAGAGATAGATCCATTTCCAGCCAAAATTCTGTTGAGAATTTTCAACATCCATCCCGTTCCTTCGCGGCAAGGTGTGCATTGTCCACAGCTTTCGTGATAGTAGAATTTTGCAATACGCGCCAAAACTTTAACAAGATCGGTATCTTCATCCATCACCATAACTCCTGCTGTCCCAATAGCAGAACCAACTGTCTTTAGAGATTCTGCATCCATTTTAACGCCTTCAATCTGGTCGCCTCTTATTGGGGGCATAGAGGAACCGCCGGGAATTACACATAAAACTTTTTTATCTCCCGGTACTCCACCACCATATTTGTAAATAAGATCAGTCAACAAAGTACCGCTCGGCAGCTCATATATGCCAGGTTTATTTATGTGACCACTTAATCCATAAAGTAAAGTTCCCGGATGTTTTGGCTCACCTATTGCAGAAAACCATTGCCATCCTTTATTTATAATAGGAGGAACGTTTGTAAGTGTTTCAATATTGTTTATTGTGGTTGGACAACCCCACAAACCATTTTGTGCAGGGAAAGGGGGTTTTACTCTTGGGTAACCTCTTTTTCCTTCAAGAGAATTCATCAATGCGGATTCCTCACCACAAATGTAAGCTCCTGCACCTTTGTGAACATAAATATCACAATAAAAATGAGTGCTGAATTTTTGCTTCATCTTTTCACCGACATATCCATTCGCATAAGCATCTTCCAAAGCTTTGTTAAACAGCTTTATCCATTTATGATATTCCCCACGAATGTATACATAAGTTGTTTTTGACCCGATTGCATAGGCAGTAATTATAATTCCTTCTATCAACTGATGTGGATTAAATTCAAAGATTTGCCTGTCTTTAAAAGAACCAGGCTCACTTTCATCACCATTTATGCAAAGATATTTTGGCTTATCAGAAGTCTTAGGCATAAAGCTCCATTTTAATCCTGCGGAGAAAGCTGCTCCTCCCCTTCCCCTCAAACCGGATTTTTTAACCTGATCAATTATGTCATCAGAAGACTGACCGAAAGCCTTTTTTGCAGCCGAGTAACCGCCATTGGAAACATAAACATCAATTTTATGAAAATCCTTAATATCAGGGAGTACAATTTTTTCCATTTAATTTTTTTCTTTAAGAGAATTCAACAACTGATCAACTTTTTCTTTGTCAAGATCTTCATAATAATCTTCATTAACAGCAATCATCGGAGCTGTTCCACATGAGCCCATACACTCGACTTCTTCAAGAGAGAATATGCTGTCTTCAGTTACCTGTAAATTATTAATATTTAATTTTTGTTTTACCTGGTCAAAAATATCATAACCGCCTTTGAGCATACAGGAAACATTTGTACAAACCTGTATATGATACTTCCCCATTGGCTTTTGGTGATACATAGTATAAAAAGAAACAATACCCAGAATATCTTCAGATGTCATTTCAAGAATAGAAGAAACTTCTTTAATAACTTCCCCTGATATCCAGCCATTCTGTTCCTGTGCAATCCACAATGCAGCCATAACGGCCGGACGTTTAACGGGATACTTCTTTATCTCGTTTTCTATTCTTTTTAGATTTTCTTCGGAAAATTTGAATTCCATTTTTCTTAATAGTTATCAATTATTTTTAAACGCATGATTGCATTGTTGCATGTCTGCATGAATTTACAAGCAAATATTAATTCATCCATCCATGCATCTTATTTATCCGCCTCGCCCATTACAGGATCGATACTTCCTATTATTGCAACAATATCAGATACCATATGCCCTTTTACAAGCATAGTCAATGCCTGAAGATTTACCATCGAGGGAGAACGAATTTTACATTTCCACGGTCTGCCTTCGCCATTGCTAACCAAGTAGAAACCAAGCTCACCTTTGGGGTTTTCAACAGCACTATAAACTTCTCCAACCGGAGGATTGATGCCAAAATTAACAATCATAAAATCGTGAATCAGTTCTTCCATCTTACTATAAATTTCAGTCTTTTTAGGAAGAACACGCTTGGGACTATTTACCATCGTTTCTCCCTGCGGCATTTTATCAAGCACCTGTTGTATAATTTTTATACTTTCTCTTGTTTCATCTGCTCTTACAAAATACCTTGCTAAACAATCACCTTCTTTATAAACTGGAACATTAAAATCCATTTCATTATAGAACAGATAAGGTATAGCTCTACGAAGATCAAGTTCAACACCGCTTCCCCTTAAATTCGGTCCGGTAAATCCAATTTCAATAGCATCTTCACCTGAGATAACACCAACTCCATCCAAACGCTCGATAAAAATACGATTCGTATTTATGAGTTTTTCACACTCATCAAGATTCGGTTCATACTGATCAATAAACCATTTTACTTTTGCAAGCGCTTCGGGCTGTGCATCATTCGCAACTCCGCCAATACGAGTATAGCTGTTAGTAAACCTTGCACCACAAAGAATATCCCATATATCGAGAATCTTTTCTCTTTCTCTTAAAGTCCAAAGGAAAACAGTTAAAGCTCCAACATCCATTGCAAGAGCCCCAATAGCAACAAGATGTGACGCAATTCTTGCTAACTCAGAGATCATCATTCTGATATATTGTGCACGAGGGGGTGCTTCGATTCCTGCAAGCTTTTCAACAGCCATTACCCAGGCTACATTGTTAGCCATCGGGGAAAGATAATCAAGTCGGTCAGTGTGAGGAATGAATTCATAATAGCTCATATTTTCAGCCATCTTTTCATAACCGCGATGCAGATAACCAAGCTCTGGAATACAAGCTATAACAGTTTCACCATCTAATCTTAGAAGTAATCTTAAAACACCATGGGTTGCAGGATGCTGCGGACCCATGTTCAGAATCATCTCATTCTCTAGAGCGCCATCAATAGAAATGTCTGAATCTGCATTTAAAAGTGCCTGAAGAATTTTAGGATGAACTTCTTCTTTTGTTAATTTTTCCATAAAATCAGTTTTCTTTCTTTGGTAATGGCAGCGAACCAGGTATTCCCATCAAAGGAAATTCTTTTCTCAAAGGGTGATATTCAAACTCTTCCGGCATATACATTCTTCTTAAATCAGGATGATTTTTAAAAGTGATGCCATACATATCATAAGTTTCCCGTTCATGCCAATTTGCAGTTTTCCAGATCGATGAAACTGATTCGATATTACAGCCTGCCTCGCCGGCAGGCGGGTCAACTTCATCTACGTCCGATTTTAGTCTGAGACGTGAATTCAATTTGAGAGAAAAGATATGATAAACAACTGTGAACCTGTTTTTCCTTCGTGCCCAATCGACAGCAGTTACATCTTCACACAATTTAAATTGTAACTCATCATCGTTTTTCAAAAAATCAGCTACAGCAACAATGTGTTGCTTATCAAAAGTTACAGCAACTTGGTCTTTATAATCAGATATATCAAATTTTATTTCCGGAAATTTTTCCGAGAGTTTCTTAGAAATGAGTTCTTTAAAATCCATATCAGTTATTTTGAATTACCGGCAACTCCGGAAGTGGTCTATCCTGGTAATCTCTTGCTTTCGATCTGCCGATTTTTTCCTGTATCTGCATAAGAGCATTTAAAAGATTATCAGGACGCGGTGGACAACCAGCAAGATAAATATCAACAGGCAGGAACTGATCTATTCCCTGCACAACATTATAAGACCTGTACATTCCACCGGACGAAGTGCAGGCACCCATTGCAATAACCCATTTGGGGTCAGGCATCTGGTCATAAATTTTTCTTACTACGTGAGACATTTTATATGTAACTGTACCCGCCACAATCATACAATCAGATTGACGCGGCGTAAAACGCATAACTTCTGAACCAAATCTGGCAATGTCATATTTAGGGTCCCCCACAGCCATCATCTCTATAGCACAGCATGAAATTCCCATGGGCATAGGCCATACAGAACTCTTTCTTGACCATTCAACCAATGCATCAACTGTAGTAGTAAAAAAACCATCTTTCGTTAACTTAGCTTCTAATCCCATTTAAAACCGCCTTTCTTATACACATACAAATAGCC
>CAZUOC010000230.1:0-4519 GCA_964622335.1 uncultured Ignavibacteriaceae bacterium | reverse complement strand
AATTAAAAACGAAAAGTAAGAGTACATTATATTTACTGCCATACACAATTCTCTAGTATTTGATGCTATAAGGTTTTGGAGTACATAACTATAAATAGTTTTTTAGAAATCAAAGGACGTTTTCGAGAGGGTAAAATGAAAAAGCTTTTTCTATTAATATTTTTTTATTTACTAATACTTAACATTAGCATATCTGCGCAGGGTACTTTTACAGGGACAGAACTTTTAGCGCGCCCAACAGATCATTCTATTACATTAAATGTTGTTTCAAGCACTGCCCTTGAAGCTTATGTTGAGTATGGTACATCATCGGGTATATATACTAATACAACATCAACAGTAAGTCAAGCCGCAAATGAACCGCTTGTAATTGTAATAACAGGTTTAACTGCCGATACAAAATATTATTACCGTCTAAGATATAGAGTAAGCGGTTCCGCAAGTGCGTTTTCGGCAAGATCCGAAAATATTTTTCATACACAAAGACCAAAGGGAAGCACGTTTGCATTTGATATTACCTCAGATTCACATGTAAATATATTGCTTGGAAGTGCTACTACCTGGCAAAAAACGTTAACGAATGTTGCTAATGATAATGCTGACTTTCTCATAGATTGCGGCGATACTTTTGCGATGGATAATGTAACTTCTGAATCAGGAGCTCGTACTAATTATATCTTCCAGCGCACATCTACGAAATTAGGACTCGTTAGCCCTTCTCTTCCTATTTTTTTAGCTGCGGGAAACCACGAGGAACAAGAAGCTTGGCATCTTGACGACCATGGTAATCCTGTAAACAGCCAACCAGTATGGGGTACAAACGCACAAAAAAGGTATTTTCCTAATCCAGTGCCGGATAATTTTTATTCCGGAAACACAGACACATATTCTGCACTTGACGGAGATCATTTGCGAGAGGATTATTATGCATGGACGTGGGGGAATGCACTTTTTGTTGTAATCGATCCATTTTGGTATACTTATACAAAACCATTTATGGGGAATACTGGAGGAGGAGAGAGCAGCGATGTTGGATCAGGTGATAGGTGGGATTGGACACTTGGAGAGCAACAATACAACTGGTTAAAACAAACTTTAGATACCAGCAAAGCAACTTATAAATTTCTTTTTATGCACCACATGACTGGAGGTACACAGGATTATATAAGAGGAGGAGCTTACGCAGCACTATTTTGTGAGTGGGGAGGCTATAACACAAATGGTACAACTTATGCATTTAATACAAGACGTTCAGGATGGTATGCCCCAATTCACCAGGTGTTGGTAGAAGATGGTGTTACTGATGTATTCCATGGTCACGATCATCAGTACGCATATGAGAACCGGGATGATGTTGTTTACCAGTCACTTCCTGCAGCCGGTTTTTCACAAGGATTCGGTATTTATAGCGAGAGTAATCAATTAACGATTAGAGCCTTACCCAGTCCAGGCCATCTTAGAGTTACAGTTTCACCCGATAGTGTGATAGTTGATTATGTTAATACTACGACTGGGAACGTAACTTACTCTTACACAATTCAATCTCCCAGTGTGAATGTTAAAGCTAAGATTTTTCTTGAGGGACCCTATGCTGGTGGAGCTACAATGAGTACAGGTTTAACTATCCCGACCTCGGATCCATATTCACTGGGTGAAAGTGTTATTAGTATTCCCGATGATGTAGTCGATTGGGTTCTGGTGGAACTTCGGAAAGGATTAACTGCAACAAGTGCTACATTTGTTTCATCACGGGCAGCATTTATTAAGAATGATGGAAGTATAGTTGATTTAAATGGAACTAGTCCAGTAGAATTTAACGGAGTTTCCGCAGGGAATTATTATATCATAGTAAAACACAGGAATCATCTAGGGGTTATGTCTGCATCTGTTGTTAGTCTTTCGAGCAGCAGTACACTTTATGATTTTACTACAGCCAGTAACAAATTTTATGGAGAAAGTGCTGGGGCAAAAGATTTAGGATCAGGAGTATGGGGAATGATAGCAGGAGATGGAAACGGAAACGGACAAGTACAAAATGATGACAGCGAGAATATTTGGAAATCTGCTAATGGAACCTCAGGATATAAGAATTCAGATTATAATATGAATGGTCAGGTACAGAATGATGACAACGAGAACTATTGGAAAATCAATAATGGTAAAGGATCACAGGTACCTTAAGTAAGAATACACATTTAAAATATTTTTTTAGTTTAAAGATAATTCTAGAGAGGGTTTAATGAGTAGTTTTTTCTAATATCATTTCTTTGCTTTTAACAATTAGTTTTAATATATCTTCTTAAAACAATTGAAGTATTTACAAACAAATTTTAAGGGGAATTATGAAGAAGATACTTTCAATAACAGTAAAAATTGTACTGGCGATTAGTGTAAATATATTAGCACAAAATACAATTGGACCTAATTATGCTGGTACAGGTGCCTCCGAAGGTTCAGGAGTTGCCTGGACTAATCCCGGGAACATATCTATTGATGATAATTCCTATGCAACATCTACTTCTTTAACTACTGATCAATTATCGCAGGCACTACAAGCAACTAATTTTGGTTTTTATATACCGACTGATGCTACAATAGCAGGTATAGAAGTAATTATAGCACGATATAGTCCAACCACGGATCCAAATATAATTCGAGATAATTCTGTACGGTTGTTAAAGTCGGGTTTTCCGATAGGTACGAATAAAGCAATAACTGATACAAATTGGCCAAATAATACAGAAGGTGTGGGAGAAGCAGTTTATGGGAATTCAACGGACTTATGGGGTATAACATGGACCCCAGAAGAAATTAATTCTTTAGATTTTGGTGTTGAGCTAATAGTCACAAATATTGGCTATAATGCCCATACAGCATCTGTTGATTATATACAGATCACTGTATACCTTGCAGGTCCTCCAGCGGATGAACCAACTATTCAAACTTCGGATGTAACATTCAGTTCTATGGGTTCAACACAAATGACAATAAACTGGATTCCAGGCAATGGCTCAAACCGGTTAGTGCTTGTTAAAACCGGGAGTCCAGTAGATGGTGACCCAATTGATGGTATAAGTTATACTGCTAATACAACATTTGGAAGCGGTTCGCAGATTGGATCGGGAAATTATGTTGTATATAATGGTACGGGAAACAATGTAACAATTACAGGGCTTTCTGCAAATACAACTTATCACGTTGCAGTATTTGAATTCAATGGTACAAGTGGATCACAAAATTATTTAACAACTAATCCAGCTATGGGCAATCAATTAACATTACCAACGCCGGCTGATTTTACAGGTTCCGAATTATTAGGACGCCCTACCAATCATTCTATAACTTTAAACGTTGTTGTTGCAAACACTGCTATTGATGCTTATGTAGAATATGGTACCTCCTCAGGTAATTATAATAACACAACATCAACTATGAACCAGATTGCTAATGAACCAATTGAAATAGTAATAAACGGATTGAGTTCTAATACAAAATATTATTATCGGTTGGTGTATAGCTCAGATGGTGGAGCAACATGGCTGAACAGAGACGAACATTATTTTCATACTCAAAGACCTCCCGGTAGTACATTTACATTTACCATTGTAACTGATTCGCATTTCGGACAATACGGTGGACAGACCGCTGATGAAGTAGCTCTGTATACCCAAACTCTACAAAATGTAGCACAAGATAATCCTGACTTATATCTCGATCTCGGTGATACATTCGCAATGGATCCTTCACCCTTAGGAACGGGAATGACCGAGGCTGAAGCGGATGCTGCCTATCTCATTCAACGTCCATATCTTGGGCAAATATGTCACTCAATCCCTTTCCTTTTCGTATTAGGAAATCATGAAAATGAAGAAGGTTGGAATTTTGATGACGTTTTCACCCCTCCTGATCAATCTTTGGCAATTGTAGGTTTAAAAGCCAGGAAAAAGTATTTCCCTAATCCAATCCCAGATGGTTTTTATACTGGAAACGAAGATCCTTTACCCGAAGCTATTGGAGGAGATACCTATCGTGAAGACTATTACTCTTGGCAGTGGGGAGATGTTTTATTTATTGTTATCGATCCTTTTCACTATTCAATGATCTGGCCTTCAGAAGGAGATGGATATGGAGGTGAAGGTCAAGATGGTGAACTAGGAGGTGATCGATGGGACTGGACCCTTGGTATAGAACAGTATTTGTGGTTCAAAAATGTACTTGAAACCAGTAATGCTAAATACAAATTTGTCTTTTCCCATCTTGTAACCGGAGGAAATAACCCTTATGGACGTGGCGGTATTATTGCAGTCCCATATTTTGAGTGGGGAGGTAAAAACGCAGATGGTACTTGGGGATTTGATTCGAAAAGACCGGCAGCTGAAGGATGGGATCTGCCCATTCACCAATTGATGGTTGCAAACGGTGTTAGTGCTTATTTTCATGGTCATGACCATATGTATGCATATGAAGAACTCGATGGAATAGTCTATCTGGAATGTCCAAAACCAGATGATGCTGGTTA
>CAZUOC010000229.1:0-4569 GCA_964622335.1 uncultured Ignavibacteriaceae bacterium | reverse complement strand
GCTGAAGGAGATGGTGCTGCAAAATTCGTAGCACAGATTAGTAATCTGTGCTACGATTATTAATGGGGAACAAGGTGTGTGTTTTTCTAAAGTGTTAGTCTTCCGTGAAACTATCGTTATAATTCAATTCTATTTTAACTCCTGTAACAATTAAAAAAAAGGAGTTCTAAAATGAAATACTTAAAATTTTTGCCGGTAGTTTGTCTTTCTTTGTTTTTCGTAATCCAATCTACGTTTGCACAGGACAAGATGATGAATGATAAAAAAATGGACAAAGATAAAATGAGAAACGAAATGATGGAGAAGGATTCAATGAATAACAATATGATGGGGAATGATAAAATGGGAGATAAGACGATGGATAAAGATATGATGCATCCTGATATGATGATGCGTGTAGACAAGGATATGAACGGCGTGGCAATAAAAGGTTATGACCCTGTTGCTTATTTTACAGACGGAAAAGCTGAAATGGGAAAATCAAATTATTCTTATAAATGGAATGATGCAGAGTGGCATTTTGCAAATGCAGATCATCTTAAAATGTTTAAAGAAAACCCGGATAAATATGCACCACAGTACGGCGGTTTCTGTGCCTACGGAGTTGCACATGACGCTTGCGGCACAACTGACCCAACTGCCTGGAAAATTGTAGATGGTAAACTTTATTTAACAACAAATAAAGAAATTGAAATGAAATGGGAGAAAGATATTATGGGAAATATTAAAAAAGGTGATGAAAACTGGATGATGTTGAATAAGGAAAAGTAAGATTAGGGTTGCAATGTCGCACTATAATAAAAGCCGCTCAATGAGCGGCTTTTATTTCTTGTATAAGTTCACACTTCAGCTTCGCCAGTGTGACAATCAATTAAAAATTTATTTTGAATTTCGCATTCCTTTTTCATTAGTAACTCACCATTATATACCTTAACTTGATTCTAGTTTCCTATAATGTGTAAGATTTGTTTAACAGGTTAGATAAAGTATAAATTAAAGAAAAGAGTTGTGTGATGAATATACATGTCGGTAATCTCTCAGTGGATACAACAGAAGATGATCTTAAGAATCTCTTCTCACAGTTCGGGAAAGTTAAAAGTGTTAATATCATTAAATTTCCCAATAACCTCTCAAAGGGTTATGGATTTATTGATATGCCAGCATCGGCTGAGGCACAGGAAGCTATAAAGAAACTGAAAGCTGTTGATGTTAAAGGTAAAAGTATTCTTGTTGGCGAAGCCCGTTCCAGGAATTAATTTTATAATTACCTCGCCCTGTCCCTCTCCTTACCCGCTTCGACAAGCGAAGCGAGGCGAGTTAAGGAGATGGCGAGGGAGAGGTCAAAAAGATTTTTTATTGCATATTTAGAAATAGAATAAGTCGCCAAATGTGCGGCTTTAATTTTTTTAAAATGCTGAAATAATCCGCCGAAGGCGGACAGCATGGCCATTCTTTTTTTTAACCTAACTTACTCTCTACTTAGGGAATGAATTTTTCTCTATTCCTGAATATGAGAAATCAAATATAAATGAACTGGGGAGTTCAATCTTAAATTCATTAAAAACGATAAAAAAACAAAATAAATTGTGTAATAAACAATAATTGCTTTTATTTATTTTTTGGCATTTTAGTTGTCAGAATACAGTATTAAATAACCATTATTTTATAGTGGTTAATAATTTCTTTAAAGCAATTATTTATGTGTCTAAGTTTTAATTCGAATCAAAACCTAAGAACTAAGGAGTAAAACAGTATGAAAAGATTTTTTCATTTACTCATTTTATTGACGATATTTTCGTTTACGGGGGCACTCGCTCAAACGCTTACGTTAAATACTTTTGGTGTTTCTCATCGCGATGTTGATAGAGATACAGTCGATCATTATTTTGATAAGTCATACAATGGATTATTGAATGTTGGAAAAGAGACAAAAATGTATTTCAAAGCATCAGTCGATGAAGGCGACTTAACAAGTCCTGTATGGGCAATAATTGAAAAACCTTCCGGATCAATTGCTGTTTTTGGTGCAACAAAAAATGTTGATGCTTCAACACAACTTATATCATTCATTCCTGATGTAGTTGGTACATTTAAAATTTCTGTTACAAGTGGTGCAATGAGTGATACTTTAGCAATTAATTCAGCCTTGTATCTGGGTGTTAACAGTACGGCTCCCAATTGTATGACTTGCCATAACATTCGCCAATGGGATTACATTGGCGACCAATGGAAAACGACAAATCATTCTCATACAGATAAAGATGGTTTGGATGGAACATTGAGCAGCCATTTTGGAAATAGTTGTTTAGAATGTCATTCCACAGGTTACTATGCAGGTGCAGATAATGATGGATTTGATGATTTTGATTTTATATTCCCAAGTGTATTGCAAGAGGGTATGTACGATTCTTTACTTGCTGTTTATCCCGATGCAATGGGAAGAGCAAATGTTCAATGCGAAAGCTGCCATGGACCTGGGAGTGGACATAATGCGTTGACAGATGATTCACGTATGGTCAAATCAGTATCAGCAGATAATTGTATGTGGTGTCATGATTCCGGAGTACATGAGATCTTCGGATATCAATGGAAACATTCAGGCGAGGATGCCTCAGAATTTGACGGACGCGGTTTTGAAGGAGGACACGCAAAAGGTTCTTATGTTATATCTGCAGGTACAAGAAGTGGTTGCTCAGCTTGTCATAGTGGTGCCGGATTTATTGAATGGGTTAAAGAAGGAAGACCTTTGGATGGCAGCAATTCACCAGCAGCTACTACAATACTTCCTGAAGCAACTAACATTTCTTGTGCAGTTTGCCACGATCCACATAGTGGAACAAACGAACATCAATTAAGAATAGCTAGCCTTACCACACTTGGAGATGGTACACCAGTCACTTTTGAAAAGTATGGCACAGGCTCACTATGTATGCAATGCCATAGAAGCCGTCGTAATGCAGCAACATATGCTGATGATCCTGATAATGCTAGTTCTCACTACGGAGCTCATCATGGTCCCGAAGCCGATCTTTTATTGGGTGTAAATGCACCTAATTTTGGTGTTGATTTTCCATCATCGCCACATGGTGTAGCAGTACTGCCCGGTGAAGATCATACTAATGCTTGTGTTAATTGCCATATGGCTGGTAATGATGAAACACCGGCTGATGAAGCAAGTATTAAAGTTGTTGGTGGACACTCATGGAACATGAATGATGCAGAAGGACATGACAACGTTGCAGCGTGTGCTCCATGTCATGGTGATTTTGGTCCTTCATTCAAAGATAAATTGTATTACATAAACGGTAATGCAGATATTGATGGAAACGGTGTAGAAGAAGGTTTACAAGTAGAAGTTAAGGGTCTATGGAATAAACTTGGTGAGTTATTACCGCACAATGATGATGGTGATGTTGAATTAACACCAGGAGATAGTACATTAACACCATCAATAACAAGAGGTGCTTATGTATATTTCTGGATTGAAGAAGACAGAAGTTGGGGTCTTCATAACCCGGCTTACGCTGTTTCTTTATTAAAAGCTGCTATTGAACAGCTTGGTGGTGTTGTTGCTGTAGATTATCCTAAGGATAATATACCTCAGGAATATAAACTATCACAGAATTATCCAAATCCATTCAACCCATCAACTACAATTGAATATACCGTACCTGAATATTCAAATGTAACGATTACAATTTACGATGCATTAGGAAAAGAATTAGAACAATTATACAGCGGTGAAAAATCACCGGGTACGTATTCGTTACAATGGAATGCTTCGAACTATTCATCTGGAATTTACTTCTACAGGCTGAGTACAGATAAATTTGTTCAGGTAAAGAAAATGTTATTACTCAAATAAGTTCTTGGTTAATAAAAGGCTGCCGGAAACGGCAGTCTTTTTCATATAAATTTGTTCTTTGATGATAATTGTTCGGGAGCCAGAGGAGTCTTTACAAGATGTGAAATTCTTGTAATTAAGAACCCGGTTTCTCGTTTTCTTAAACTTGAGATTACGGAAGTTGAGATTTGATTAGAAAATGTAAGTATTTAGCTGGTTTGTTTTTTGTGCGGAAAACTTCCGAGAGTTTTAGTGATAGAAAGAGAAAACAGGGACAGACTTTTAGAAATAAAAAAATAACTGAAAAAATTTTCAGAGGAGAGCTCCCCGGCAGTTGAAATGATTACTGAGGAGCTCTCTTTTTGTTTAAAACATATTGTAGTTTAAAAGTTTTTTTACGGATAAAAATTTTACTATCAAACTTTGTTATTTTGCAATTCAAAAAAGATTAAGGAAATAAAACCCAAGAATTAATTCATTATTCTGAAGTATATGGGATGAAAAAATTACTATTTATTGTAAGCTTTTTTATTGGACTCACAACATATCTGTTCCCTCAGAATCTTAATGGTCGTTTTACCAGCGCAGTTTATTCATTTGAACGTTTCGATACAGTAAATAATTCAAACACTTATGCGCGGACCTACCAAATGTTGTATCTTACATTTGGAAAAGACAATGTATCATTAAAAGTAAATGCTGTTTTATATTTCAAGGTAAGCGAC
>CAZUOC010000228.1:0-4589 GCA_964622335.1 uncultured Ignavibacteriaceae bacterium | reverse complement strand
AATATCAGAGTCAATTGGAGTAAGACCGCTTTTTTCAAATTCATTTACATCAGGTGAAAATGGTGATGAAGCAAGGCTTATTTGTTCAACCATTGAATAAGTAACTACTTGAACCGTACATTCTTTTGTTTTTATCAGATTATTATAAGTATCCTTGAAAGAAGAATCTCTTTTTCGTGTAGGTGAAAAAGCAATTATCGGAGGATTGGAACCAAACATATTGAAAAATGATAAGGGTGTAAGATTCGGTTTCCCGTCTTCTGAAAGAGATGAAACCAATGCAATTGGTCTGGGACCAATTCCGCCTATCATCATCCCATGAACTTCAGGTTGTGTTAAATCTTTAGGTTCAAAGTGAAGCATTTTTTTACTTTCTTTTTTTCGAGATCGAATAATCTTTTTTAACTTTTACAATTTTATTTTTTAGTTTTCCAAGGCTTGTAATTTCAAGTTCGATTGTGTCACCTGTTGTTAGCCAAACGGAATTATATTCGTCCCCTTTTTGTCTAGCTTCCAGCATTTTGGTTCCATTAAGTTCAAGGAAACAACCTGTTCCAACTGTTCCGGATCCAATTACATCACCGGGGTATAATTCGACTCCATAAGAAGCTCTTTCAATTATCTGGGCAAATGTCCAGTTCATATCTTTAAGATTGCCTGAAGAAACCTGGATACCATTATGAAAAGCTTTCATTTCAAGATCATATTTATTACCAAAAGGAGTATTGATTTTATATTGTTCAAGTTCATCAGAAGTTACTAAATATGGACCAAGAGTAGTTGCAAAATCTTTTCCTTTTGCTGGTCCAAGATTTAATTTCATTTCTTCCATCTGTAAAGAACGAGCGGACAAATCGTTCATTATCATAAATCCTGCAATATAATTATCTGCATCTTTTGCTGTAATATTTTTTCCTTGTTTACTAATTACAATAGCACATTCAAGTTCAAAATCAAGTTTGTTCAGATGATCTGTTTCAACAACAACATCTCCTTCGCCAAAAACAGCGTTATGGTTGCTAAAATAAAAAACCGGAAACTGGTCGAACTCAGGAATCATTTCTACTCCTCTATTTCTTCTGGCAGTTTCTACGTGCTGCCGGAAAGCGTAACCGTCTCTGACAGAAACAGGTTTCGAAATTGGAGACAGAAGTTTTGGATTCCTGATTATGCAGTTTTTGATCTTTCCCTTCTTAATTGCTTTTTCTACTTTCAAAGCAAGAGTAAGATTTGATTCCCAGTTTTTTAAAAACTTTCCCATTTTTGAAGGAAGATTTATATTAATACCTTTTGCCGCTTTTGCCAGATCATAAATCTTGCTTTCACATACAATACCAATCCGTTCTTTTTCTTTTCTAAGGAACGATATAAAACGCATAGGTTATTTTATTTATGTTTCTTTAATAATTTAAGATACACTTCACTAATGACTTTCAAAGCAAAATCAGTTTCTTCCGTTGTTCCGGAATTTATTCTAATTCCATTTGGAATTCCAAATGATTTTACATGCCTAAGTATTAACCCCCTGTTCAGACATTCTTCATTAAGTTCAGATGCAAATTCTTCTGAAGGAAAAATCAATAAAATAAAATTTGCTGCTGTAGGAACCTGCTCAATTCCAAGCTCGTCAATTTTTTTAATCATTTTATCGAGAGAAATTCTGTTTAACTCCATCGTCTTTTTTAGGAATTCATCATCATCTAAAGCTGCTATTGCAGCTTCCTGGGCAAGGTGATTTGGTTCGAAAGGTAATTTTACTTTGTATATTCCCTTAATTAATTTTTCGGGACCAAATGCAAAACCTATTCTCAATCCCGCCAAACCATAAGCTTTTGAAAGTGTACGGAGAACAATCAGGTTTTCTTTCTCATACTCTAATCCATTAGGATAATCGGGATGAAACTCAGCATAAACTGTGTAAGCTTCATCTAAAAGAACCAGAACATTTTCAGGAACGTTAAATAGGAATGAATCAAACTCATCCTTTGTGAACATTGTTCCGGTAGGATTATTAGGATTAGCCAGGTAAATTATTTTTGTCTTGGAATTTATTTTGTTGGCAATACTTTCAAGATCTAAATGATAATTCTTCAATGGTACTTCAACCGATTTAAATCCATATTTATTTACATTAACATACCATCCGATAAAAGTTCCTTGCGATGTAAGTAATTCATCGTCCGCTTCAGTAAATGCAGTGATAATGTATTGCAATAATGAATCTGAACCGCTTCCGGTTACAATTTGCTCAGGCTTTTTATTAAACTTTGCTGAGATAGCTTTTACGAGCTTGTATGCAGAACGATTTGTGTACCTGTGAAGTTCACTTACCTGTTTTTTGATAACTTCTACAGCTTTTGGTGAAGGTCCAAGAGGATTCTCATTTGAAGCAAGCTTAACAATTTGGGTCAGACCTTTTTCCCTGGCTAATTCATCAATTGGTTTGCCTGCTTTATACGGCTGAAGTTTTTGAACGTGCTCTGGAATTTTGATCATATAAATATTTCAATTTAGATATGCCAGATTTTAAAAATCCAGCATATTTTTTTTATATTACCTTTTCTCCAACCAGGAATGATGATAATCTTCAACCATTGTTTCTTTTACATTCTTTGTTACTTTCAATGGAGTAAAAGTATCAATCATAATTGCATATTCCCCGGTTTCTTTTTTTCCAATCGAAGCTTCTGTTTTTCCCGGTTGAGGACCGTGAGGAATTCCCATGGGATGCAAAGTTATCGAACCTTCCTGGACTTCTGCTCTTGACATAAAATCTCCCCAAACATAATAGAGAACTTCATCACTATCTACATTTGAGTGATAGTATGGTGCTGGAATGGCATCCGGATGGAAATCAAAAAGTCTTGGAACAAAATTGCAAATGATAAAATGTTCTGTTGTGAAAACTAAATGAATCGGCGGTGGCAAATGAATCTTTCCAACTTTAGGCGCATACTCTTTAATATTAAAAGTATATGGATATAGAAAGCCATCCCAACCGACAACATCAAACGGATGATGAGGAAGTTCATATTCAAATATCCTGTTTGAAACTTTCAGCAGTAATTTAAACTTCCCTAATTTATCAACGGGCTCCATAAACTGCGGCACTTTAAAGTCTCTTTCATAATACGGCGCATCTTCTTTTAACTGTCCATATTCATTTCTAAAATGTTTTGGAATTTCAAAAGAGGTGTCCGATTCTATAATAAATATTTTTGCTTTATCATAATTCTTAAATTTCATTTGATATGTCGTTCCTTTTGGAGCAATTATATAATCCCACTGCTCAAAAGGAAGTTTTCCATATTCGGAAAGAAAATCTCCTTCTCCATGATGGACAAAGATTAATTCATGTTTATAACTGTTACGATAAAAAAGATCCGAGTCTTCGGACGGATTTGCAGTACTAATAACACAATGGTCATTCTTAAGAAATTCATTCCTGGCTGAATAGAAATCCCCTTTAGTCTTTTTTCTATCAGTCATAAAATGATAATATTGCAAAGGTGCGTCAACCCATTCGTTAGTATCCGTCTCCTAATTTCGCCAATGCTATCAACCTGCGGCGGCATATAGACGTGATATTTATTCGAATATATCCCTGAAAAACCCTGTGTGCTGAAAAGTTCTTCCCTGTAAAGAGATTTACCATCTTCTTTGTAAAAAGTTGTATGTCTTTTGGGGGGAACCTTACCGACTCTTACGTAAAAAGGCATTTAAAACCTCCGTTAAAAATTTTATAATCATTTAAAAACTTATAATAGATACATTCATTCATGCAAACATGCATTCATACTTCTGTCAAATCCCTGTATGGTTGTATTGATGCATAATTGCATGTGCTTTGAAATTTAGCTTTCTTTATCAAGCGTTCCTCTTGCCTCTTGATCCCGTTCAATTGATTCGAACAAAGCCTGGAAATTACCCTGACCAAATCCTTCAGCACCTTCTCTTCTTTGAATTATTTCATAAAAGAAAGTTGGTCGGTCACCAATCGGTTTAGTAAATAATTGCAGTAGATATCCTTTCCCTTCAGTATCGCAAAGAATTCCATATTTCTTTAAGTCATCAATATTTTCCGTGATCATTTTAGATAACTTCTTTTTTTTAAGGAGATCATAATAAGTATCCGGAACAGTAAGAAATTCAACTCCATTTTCTCTTAAAGCTTTTATAGTGTTGATAATATTATTTGTCGATATTGCAATGTGCTGAATTCCTGAACCAAAATATTCATCAATATATTCTTCAATTTGTGATTTTTTTAAACCTTCATAAGGTTCATTAATGGGATTTTTAACTCCTCCACCACCATTTTTAGAACGAACAACCTTTGAAAGTAAAGCAGAATATTGTGTTGAAATATCACCTGCACCGAATTCAATAAATGTTTCTAAGTTCAAAGTTTTGTTAAGATAATTTTCCCACAAATTCATTTCATTTACTCTAACATTACCAACAACGTGATCAACTTCTTCAAGTCCAGAATCTTCAGAAGTTATATTTATTTTCTGAATCGGTTTTCCAAAACCGGGTCGGAAAATTCCTTTGTAATTATCTCTATTAATGAAAACAATTTCAGCATC
>CAZUOC010000227.1:0-4594 GCA_964622335.1 uncultured Ignavibacteriaceae bacterium | reverse complement strand
CTTTGATGTTGTTACATTATAGTTCCCTGTTGACATATGCACATACCTGTTAACACCATCAGATTCACGCCTTACTACGAGCGTCATCTTTGCGTGTGTCTTTAGACCAACTAAACCATACACAACATGTACTCCAACTTTTTCAAGCTCTCTTGCCCAAAAGATATTATTCTCTTCATCAAATCTTGCTTTTAATTCTACGAGCACTGCAACCTGTTTTCCTCGTTCGGCAGCTTCTACCAGGTATTCTATTATTGGTGATGTTGAACCGACCCTGTATAATGTCTGCTTGATTGCAAGAACATCCGGGTCCTGTGCTGCCTGTTTTATAAAATCAATAACAGGTGCAAAAGCATGATAAGGATGGTGAAGCAGAATATCTTTTTGTTTTATTACACTGAACGGATCGTCTTCCTCTTCAAACACTTTTGGTATAACAGGATAATATGGTTTTGATTTCAGCTGGTGCAAAGGTAAATCGTATAAAGACATAACATCGCTAAGTCCCAAAGGACCATCAAGCACGTGAACATCTTCTTTTTTTATCTGCAGATTTTCAATTAGAGTATCGAGCATAAAATCTGGCATTTTACTTGCGACTTCAAGTCTAACAACACTGCCGAATCTTCTTTGTCTTATATTTTCTTCAATTACACTTAAAAGATCATCAGCTTCATCTTCCTGCAATTCAATATCGGTATCCCTTGTAATTCTAAAGCGGTGAGCTTCGAGAATTTCCATACCGGGGAAAAGCAGCGGGAGGTTTTCACGAATAAGATCTCCAAGCCAGATATATTTTGCAGAGAATTGTCCGTTAGCCTGTATTTTCTTTCCCGGTTTTATGATCGAATCAATTTGCATTAAACGGGGAAGAATACTTGGAACTTTAACTCTTGCAAAATGATTTTCGCCATTCGGTTTTCTTACTAGTATTGCAAGTGAAAGACTTAAATTGGAAATGTAAGGAAAAGGTCTTCCGGGATCGAATGCAAGCGGTGTTAAAACCGGGGAAATTTCTTTTTTAAAATATTCGTTTAATTTTTCTTTTTCTTCTGTTGATAAATTATCGTATTCACAGATTACAATATTATTTTCTTTGAGAGCAGGAATAACTTCATTATGCCAGAGATCAAGTGTTTTTTTAAGCATCGGCATAATCATTTTCTCGATCTTTTGTAGTTGTTCTGTTGGTGTTAAACCGTCTATCGTAGGTTCCAGAACATTTGCTGCTATTTGCTCTTTAAGACCTGAAACACGGATCATATAAAATTCATCTAAATTAGAATGAAATATTGAAATGAATTTTACTTTTTCCAGCAAGGGAAGTTCAGGGTCTAATGCTTCCTCAAGCACGCGGCGGTTGAATTCTATCCAGCTTAAGTCCCTGTTGAAGAAGTTCTTTGGGTCGTTATATTTCTTTAAAAGTTCTTTTCCAGTCATAATAAATCACATAGGGGTGCTAATATAAACCTTTTTACCGATTAAGTTAAATGGAAATAATGATGGTCAGTGTGAAACAAGTGCGTTTTTTGTTTGTAATTGATGAAAATCTCAGAAAAATTATTATTTCAATTTTTCCAGAAGTATGAGGAAAAAATTATAATTACGGTAAATAACTCTAATCTTCCGAGAAGCATTAAGAAGCTTAAAATCCATTTACCCGCTTCCGGTATATGAGCAAAATTACTTACGGGTCCTACAGTGCCGATACCCGGTCCTACATTTCCTAGACAGGTTGCAGTTGCACCAAGAGCAGTAACAAAATCTACTCCAAGAATTGACATTATAATCGAACCCAAAAGGAATAGAAGAATATAAAAAATGAAAAACGCTTGTACATTCAGAATAATTTCCGGGGGAACTGCTTTATTATTAATGCGAACAGGGATAACAGCCCGCGGATGAATTAATCTTTTTAATTCCAGAAAGCCGTTTCTGAAAAGCAAATAATGCCTGATTACTTTTATACTTCCACCTGTCGAACCTGCACACCCACCAACAAATAAAAGTGTAAAGAAAATTATTCGTGAAAATGGCGCCCAGTTTTCATAGTCGGATGTTACAAAGCCTGTTGTTGTTACAAGTGAAGTTACCTGGAATAATGTATGCCGGAATGCTTCTTCGAGATGAAAATCTACGTGAGGCAAATGTAAAATCATAATAAAAATGGTCGCTATAATTATTATTGCCGTGTAAAACCGGAACTCGTTGTTTGTTTTTATAAAACTGAAATTCCTGTGAAGAGCATAATAGTGTATTGTAAAATTCGTTCCCGCAAAAAACATAAACACAATAATCACATATTGAATAAAGGGAGAATTATAAAAGGCAATGCTTGAATTTTTTGGAGAGAAACCTCCAGTTGCCATAGTTGTAAATGAGTGAGTAATTGCATCGAATAAATTCATTCCACCAACCAACAGTAAAATTGTTTCAGCAATTGTGAGAATAAAATAAATTCCCCAAAGTCTTTTTGCAGTTTCCCTAACTCTCGGATGAACTTTATCTTTTGTAGGTCCGGGAACTTCTGCAATAAATAACTGCATCCCTCCGATACCGAGTATTGGAAGAATTGCAAGAGATAAAACGATAATTCCCATTCCACCAAGCCATTGTGTTAAACTTCTCCAGAACAATAAACCATAAGGCATTGCTTCTATATCTGTAAGAATTGTTGCTCCTGTTGTTGTGAAGCCCGACATAGTTTCAAAAAATGCATCGGTAAAATTTGGAATTGAACCATGAATTATAAACGGCAGCGAACCAAACAAAGACATTACCAGCCAGCTGCCTGTTACAATTAGGTAACCTTCTCTTTTTCCAATTTCTTTTTTATTACTATTCCTGGTAAAAAACCAAATCAGTAGTCCGGAAAAACTTGCAATAGATCCTGAAATTATAAGTGCTGGTATATCATCTGATTGATAGTAAACTGAAAAGGGGATGCCTGTAAAAATGAGCAAGCCTACTATAATCAAAAGTAAGCCAATTATGTTAAAGATTAACTTAAAATTCATTTTTCAAAAAACTTTGCGGTTTTCTTTTCAGCACCAGGAAGAGAAAATACAACCACTTTATCATTTGGCTTTATTTGGGAGTTTCCTACTGTAATGAAAGTTTCATCACCTCTTATAACACCTCCGATTATAGCATCATGAGGAAAGTGGAGATCTTTTACTTTCTTTTTTGTAACTGGAGAATCGTGTGCAGCTACGTATTCGAGAACTTCGGCATCAATTCCCTCGAGAGAGGCAAGTGCAAGCACTTCTCCTCTGCGGATAAATCTTGAGATGCTGTTTGCAGCAATGAGTTTTTTATTTATTAGAGAGTCGAGTCCTATTGTTTGCGTGAGGGGGACATAATCAACTTTATCTACAAGCGCAATTGCCTTTGTAACCCCGAGATGTTTAGCCATAAGGCATGATATGATGTTTGTTTCTGCGTCTTCAGTCAATGCAATGAATGCATCCATATCAATAATACCCTCTTGGGCAAGCAAGTCTATATCTCTTCCATCGCCCCTTATTACAAGAGTGTCGTGCAACTTATCGGCAAGCTCAAAACTTTTTTCTTCGTCGGATTCAATGAGTTTTACTTTCATGGATTTTTCGAGAAGTTTTGCAACTCTTCTTCCAATCTTTCCTCCGCCAAGTATCATAATGTTTTCAAACTTTATATTCTCTTTTCCGGCAATTTTCAAAACTGTTTCAATACCTTTTTGAGTTGTGATAACAAAGACCTGGTCGTTGTGTAAAAATCTGTCGTTGCCTGAAGGTATAATTGTTTTAAAGTTTCTGTGGATAGCAACAATACGAAAATCAGCAGAGTGATATTCCCGAGCAACTTCAGATATATTCTTGTTTATAACAGGTGCGTTTTTATCGAAACGCAATCCCATAACAGTTAGTTTTCCTTCTTCAAATTCAAGTATGTCAGTTGCAGCCGTTCTAAGGATAAGGTTAACAGTTTCCATTGCAGCAAGCTCTTCAGGGTAGATCATAAAGTCTATCCCCATTTCAGAGAAATTCACTCCAAACCCGGGATCCTGGTATTCAGCATTTGCAATTCTTGCTATTGTTTTTTTTGCACCGAGCTTTTTACCGAGCATCGCTGTTGTTATGTTAACTTCTTCCAGGGATGTGACAGCTACCAGCAGGTCGGCTTTATCAACTTTTGCATCGAGGAGAACTTTTAATGAAGTAGAAGATCCATTTATTGTCATAATGTCCGTCATCGAATCAGTATAGGATAATCTTTGCTGGCTTGTATCAATAGCAACTATGTCGTGAGATTCCTGGGATAGTTGTTTGGCAAGATGATAGCCAACATCACCCATCCCTGCAATTACTATACGCATATAATTTTAGACTTTGTTCTAAATAAGCTTCTTAAATTTGAGGTTAATTTATGTTTAATTCAAATCTTGAATAATAAAGGAAGAATTTTCAACAAAAAAGATGTTATTGCAGCACAGATAAGTCTATCTGTGCTATAGAAGTTTATAATTAAGCAGGTAAGTTTTCAGTTAAAAATATTTTCTGAAACTCTTTAGGTTTTCTTTCCTTCCAGCTTCCTTTGTGATAAGCATAGCCGG
>CAZUOC010000226.1:0-4612 GCA_964622335.1 uncultured Ignavibacteriaceae bacterium | reverse complement strand
CGCATCAGAAGTTATTTTTAAGTTACTTCAGACTTTAAAGGATCAAGAAGTAAAAGAATCAGATAAAGAAGGAGAAAGACTTGGATTATCGCAATCTGAATTAGCTTTTTATGATGCTCTTGAAACAAACGATAGCGCTGTGAAAGTTTTAGGTGATGAAACATTGAAAACCATTGCACGGGAAATCGCCGATAAAGTTAAAAAGAATGCAACAATAGATTGGACAATCCGTGAAAGTGCAAGAGCAAAACTGATGGTTCTCGTTAAACGAACACTAACTAAATATGGCTATCCACCTGATAAACAGCAAAAAGCAATTGATACAGTACTAAAACAAGCTGAATTACTGGCAGACGAAATGGTGAAATAATAAGTTCAAAGCGTGGGCCCGGATGGACTTTCCCAAATCACAAAAAAGAGTAATAAGTGTATCTTGATTTTAAGTATCGTATGCTAAATCCAACATTTTGAGAGTTAACATATTTAACATTATTTTAGCTTCCCTGCTTGGAACTAAATCCGCAAATTTGTTCCACTCCACTAAACACATTTCTTTAGCTTCTTCTTTACAAATTTGAAGAACACCTGAATTTAAAATAACTTCAATCTGATCCTGTAATACTTTTTCATTTGTCCGGAGTTCTTCTGTCGTTAAAACTTCTATAAATCTCTTCCTTTTCTCCAGGCTCAAAATTTTGATAGCCTTTGCAATTACGTATGTCAGTTTACCATTTTTCAGATCTTCACCACATACTTTTGTCCATCTCGGAGAATTTGAAAAATTGTGTACGTCATCTATTATTTGAAAAGCAACTGCAAATGCACGGGAAAAATTGATTGCGGTTTCCATTATTTCGTTATCAACTTCTGCTATAACCGCAGCTACCTCAGCTAATCCTTTTGGACCTGAGGCTGTTTTATAGTCGTACATTTGTAAGATTTTCTCTTCGATTTCATCCTGCATCCATATATCCAGGTTTTTTGAAAACATATTATTCGACCAATAAATATCAAGTGTTTGCCCGAAATGAGCCTTCAAATAAGTTTGCATCATTATTTCCTGGATCCGTAATTTTTTTGCATCATCAAGATGTTCGTGTTTGAATAAATTTACTGAGGGGAGAAAGTAAAGTGTGTTTCCTGCATTAAGAGCAACATCAAGTCCATATTTAATATGTAAAGATTTTTCTCCCCGGCGCAACAGTGAATTATCCTCAATATCGTCAATAATTAGCGCTCCGGAATGAATGAGTTCAGCCAAACAAGCAGAAGCTTCATAATATTCTGAAGATTTTCCAAGAGCTTCACCCATTAAAATTCCAAATATCGGGCGCCATCTTTTTCCGCGTCGTAAAATTAAATCCCAAACTGGCTTGCTCAATATTTCTGTGTAGGCTTTCGGTTCGTTTTTCCAGAATGGCTTCCCGATATATTTTTCAATCTGTTCCTCGTCGATAGTTTTGGGAAAAAATTCTTCAATCCGTTTGTCAACCCTATCAGCTAATTTTTCTAAATAATTTTGAAAATCAAATATATATCCATATCCAAAAAATTCTCCTCTTGCTCTTCCTTTAATTCTTTCACCATTCTTTGTACCGGAAACGCTTCCAGCTCCTTCCCAAATTGCTCTTGCTATTCCAAATATTTGAATTTCCTGGTTTTGATTTATCGGTTCAAATTTGAGTGAAATGTTTTTGTCTTTAAGATTAATTCCCCACGTAGTTGGATATTGGATATGCGTGATAGGACTTGTCCAGAAATCAATTGGTTTAATTTCAAAATCTTTAGATAATCTTGCATCTTCATTAGAAGACATAATAATTGCGCGTGAATGAATTTCTTTATTAGTTTTCGCAAACTTTTGGACTAAAATTAATATATCCGTTCCATCTTCCAGGTTAATCCCAAACCAATCCCAACCCAAGATTTCTTTATTTTTCGAATCGGTTATAAACCAATGAGAGTCACCCCATTGATGATCCATCCAAGCTTCTCCGGAAATTGATTCTCCATTTATACTTCCAATTAATTCTAATTTCGGGTAACAGGAATACGACATTTTACCACCTATTTCTTCGACATTCTCATCTCTCATCAATTTAAAAGGTCCTCTTTCCGAAGTCAGTTTAAAAGTACATATCTCATCATTCCAAAAAGGAATTTCTATTATGAATTCATTCAAGTCTTGTTTTAGTTTACATTGTTCCCAACAAATTTCAATGAGGTCTTGCGTAAAATTAACTGTAGCTGAACTTAATGTAATAGGTTCCGGCGGACCATGCCGTTTGAGTTCCTTTACTAAAACTCTAACCAAATCTTGATCAAGCTCCGTTTCTGATTTATCCTCAAATCCTTTAAGCACATCAGCGATTATTTGATTATCTATCTGGCTTAGCGTTTTCGTTTCACCCGTTTGTGAATTCAACAAGGAAAAAAGTAACGTAAAGCTATTTTTAGAATTTTCATCATCAAGTATTTTATTTCTAAAAAAACTGACCATAAAAAAGTGTTTGCCGATTTTGGGATTTTCAAAAAATCCGTTGAAAAACCACCACTCAATCGGGAAATTGGGATGAGCAATTTCTAACTCTTGAAAACCTTTTTTACGTTTTTCTTTCTCCATAAAATAAACCACATGCAAATGTCAAATTATTTTTGTGCAATCTACAAAATATTTGGTTAAACCTGATTAATTTCAAGTATTGACTCTACGAATAGTCCACACTCCCAGCATTTAATGCAACAATATTCCCTTATTCAAAAATCAAAGCTGAAACAAAAAACCCCTAAAACATTTTGTTTTAAGGGTTTCTTTGTGGGCCCAGATGGACTTGAACCACCGACCCGCTGATTATGAGTCAGCTGCTCTAACCAACTGAGCTATGGGCCCTGAAAAATGGAAAAACTTTTTGTAAAAATAATACTTCTCAGAAGTTAAATCAATTATAAGTATAAGGTATAAAGACTCTATCCCTAATAACTTTATAACCTAATTAACTCTCTGTTCAGTTATTTCCTTTAATATTCCTTTTAGTAAAGAATAAAACTTCTCAACAGTCTCGATGTTTACTCTTTCATCTGGAGAATGAGCACCCATAATTGTAGGTCCGAATGAAATCATATCGAGACCGGGATGTTTTCCTTCGAGTATTCCGCATTCAAGTCCCGCATGTATTGCTTTAATCTCCGGTTCTTTTTTGAAAAGATCTTTAAAAACACTCTTCGATATTTTTAGGATTTTAGAATCCATATTCGGTTTCCATCCCGGATAACCATCTGTCTTTTCAATCTCCGCACCTGCAAGTGAAAGGATTGAACGAACACTTTGGGCAATATATTTTTTTGCACTCTCAACAGAGCTACGCTGGCTTGTCCCGATTATTACTTTATCATCTTCTGTCTTAATGCTTGCAAGATTTGTAGATGTCTCTACCATGTCAGAAATATCCGTACTCATCATAACCACACCATGTGGTATGGCAAAGAGAGTATTAAGTAATTTATCTGAAAATTTTCTTGTAAATACTTTTGAATGGTTTAGACTTACTTTGTTTAAATTTATTTTTATTCCGCTATCGGAATTTTTGAATTCGTTGACAAGAGTTTTCTCAACATCTTTTATAACTTTTTCAACATCACTCACATCGGAATCTTTTAAAAGTACTATCGCCTCAGCCTCTCTTGGAATTGCATTTCTTAGGCTGCCACCTTCTATTTTGGCTACCCTGTAATCAAATTTACCAATATGAGCTAAAGCTATTGTAAGAACTTTAATTCCGTTTGCTCTGCCCCGGTTTATATCCAAGCCGGAGTGTCCGCCTTTCAAACCAGTAGCCATCAATTCATAAGGCGTAAAACCTGATGGGACATTTTCAAATTCTATATTAAAAGTTCCAAGTGTGTCTACTCCACCTGCACAGCCCACATAAAAAGCACCGTCTTCTTCGGAATCCAGGTTAAGAAGAATTTTTCCGGATATAAATCCTTCTCCCACTTTGGTTGCGCCTGTTAAGCCAGTTTCCTCATCTATAGTTAATAATATTTCAACGGGTCCGTGAACCGCATCTTTATCGGTTATAACAGAGAGTGCGGCAGCAACACCAATTCCATTGTCGCTTCCGAGTGTAGTTCCTTTTGCTTTTATCCATCCGTCATCTCTTACCATTGTTATCGGGTCATTATCAAAATCGTGTTTTGTTTCTTTATTCTTTTCACAAACCATATCAACATGCCCCTGCAAAACAACTGTAGGAGAATTCTCATAACCTTTTGTTGCTGGAACTGAAGCAACAATATTTCCAACTTTGTCTTCTTTAAATGATATGTTTAATTCTTTGAATAAGTTACGCATGTGAGCCAGAATTTTCCCCTCTTTTTTACTAGGTCTCGGAACCAGTGTAATCTCATAAAATCTTTGCCAGAGAATCGGCGGCTCTAATCCTTTAATTACTTCTGATGACATAAAAACTCCTTAAGAAATAGAACAAAAATTATATTACTTAAATATAAAGAAATTAGAAGTTGGATTGAACCGAAAAATCGGTGGGTTTAATCAGTAATTTATTGTTTTAATTATCAGTTACAGCCTCACTTTGTTTTGCAGCTATTCTTG
>CAZUOC010000225.1:0-4613 GCA_964622335.1 uncultured Ignavibacteriaceae bacterium | reverse complement strand
GTAAGTCTTTTGTTTCTTGATCGCATTGCAAGATCATTTATATCGTGAGCCAAACCGATAAGATTTTTTTGTCCTGCAGCCTTAATATTTGGAACGATTAACCCCGAAGGTTCAATGGCAACAGCAATTCCGAGATTAATAAATTTCTTCCTGATAATAGTATTTCCCTCAATTATAGAATTAACAAGTGGAAATTCTTTTAAAGTTTTAACACTTGCACTTGCTACAAAAGCCATATAAGTAAGTTTAACTCCTTCATTCTCAATATATTCATTTTTGTGAGCTTGGATAAAATTATGAATTCTTGTCATATCTACTTCAAGCATAGAAGAAACATGAACCGAAGTGTCCCTACTGTTAACCATGTGCTGCATAATTTTCTGCCGGATATTATCCATTGGAATTTTCTCAATCTCATCATCAGAATAAGCCGGTTGATATGAAACTGTTTCTCTTTTTTCCTGCGCAGTTTCTTTTTTAGCAGGTTGTTTTTTCCTTTTTTCAATATAATTGAGAATATCTTTTTTGGTGACTCTTCCTTCTAATCCGGAACCATTAATTTTCCTTAATTCATCAAAGGAAACATTTTCTTTGCTTGCTATGTTAAGTACAAGCGGAGAATAAAAACCCGATTTTCCTTCTTTATTTTCATATCTTGAAACTAAACGTGAAAAATTTTCATGCATTGCAGCCGGTTCTTTGATCTCTTTTTTCTTTTCAATTTTAACATCCTGAGCATTTGCTTCTTCAACAAGTTTCTGCTCAAATTTTTTAATAGCTTCCCCATCTCCTGTAGAAAGCCTTGCTACAATAGTTCCTACTTCTACGGTTTCCTGTTCCGCTACTAAAATTTCTGCAAGAGTTCCATCTTCAGGAGAAGGAATTTCTGTATCAACCTTATCAGTACTAATTTCAAAAATCGTTTCATCCTTTTTTACTTTTTCACCAACCTTCTTATGCCATTTAATAATTGTTCCTTCCATTACAGACTCACCCATTTTAGGCAAAGCAATATCAATGATATTACTGTAGGTAGTTGCCGCTTTGATAACTTCAGGTTCTTTTTCTTTGGGAGTCTCTTTTTTCTCTGTTGTTTCTTTTATAATCGTTGCACCGCCGTTCTCACCTATCACCGCAACAACGGTTCCTACTTCAACAGTGTCTCCCTCATTTGCTTTAATTTCTTTTAATACACCATCAACAGGTGAAGGTATTTCAGTATCAACTTTATCTGTGCTTATTTCAAAAATTATTTCATCTTGTTTTATTTCCTCGCCAATTTTCTTATGCCATTTAATGATTGTGCCTTCACTTACACTTTCACCCATCTTGGGCATTATTATGTCCATCTTACACTCCTTGTTATAAGGCTAAGGCTGAGACTTACTCAGAACAACCTTCTATTATTTAGTTTCTAAAGTCTTAATTTTTGAATTTAATTCACCTATTATCTCAAATAACTGATCTTTTATTTTGGTTTCTTTATTAGAGCTAATATATTTTAATCTTGCAGAAGTAATAATCTGACTTATTAATTCGTATGCACTTCCTCTTGAGATTTTATAAAATCTTGTTTTGTCTTTAGCTTCAAAGCTCCCAAAGCCTTCTGCTACATTATGTGAAATTGAATTGACAGCTCTTTTCATATCACTTACAAGTATGTATAATTTTCTTTCGGATAAGTTTTGACAACCGAATATATATCTTCTAATAAATCCAAAGATTTTTGATATACTGGCATCTGAGTAAAATCATTATACTTCATACAGACTTTGTTCTCTTTTGAGAACTTAAATTATTCTTCTCAGACTTTGCCTTTGCCTCCACTTTAATATTCTAATAGTTTTTTTATTTCTTCATATATTTTTTGTCTGCTCGGAAGAATTGCATTTTCTAAAATTGGAGAATATGGAATATGACAATCTTTTGCTGCAACTCTTTTCACAGGTCCATCCAGATTCTGGAAACAATTATCTGCAATTAATGCCGCTATCTCTGCACCGAAACCAGCTGTAAAGGTATCTTCATGAATTACTATCGCTTTACCTGTTTTCTTAACAGAATTAAAAATTGTTTCTTTATCGAGAGGAATAATTGTTCTTATATCAATCACTTCAACCGAATATCCTTCATCTTCAAATTTTTTAGCAGCTAAAACAGAATCCCACAAAGATACTCCATAAGAAATAACCGTTATATCAGTTCCTTCTCTTACCACTTTTGCCTTACCAAAAGGTACAAGATAATCTTCATCAGGTTCAGACGATTGTGCTGAACTCTGCCTGTATAATCCTTTGTGTTCGCAGAAAAGAATCGGATCATTAATTCTGCATGCAGTTTTAAGTAATCCTTTTGCATCAGCGGCATTTGATGGATAAGCTATATAAATTCCGGGTATGTGAGCAAATATAGATTCAATATTCTGACTGTGATAAAGACCACCGTGAATATAACCTCCAACCGCGACTCTAATAACTACCGGTGCAGACCATAAATTGTTGGAGCGGTAACGGATTGTCGAAAGTTCATCTTTTATCTGCATAAAACCCGGCCATATATAATCGCCGAACTGAATTTCAACAACAGGTTTTAATCCTGTTAAAGCCATACCTGTTGCAACACCAATTATGCTTGCTTCTGCAAGTGGTGAATTAAATACTCTTTTATCACCAAATTTTGTTGAAAGACCTTTTGTTGCAGTAAACACTCCGCCTTTTTTATCTGCAACATCCTGACCAAAAATATATATCTTATCATTTGCTGTAGCTTCTTCATGCAAAGCATGATTGATAGCATCGACCATAACAATTTTTTTGCCCGATGGTTCAGATTTTTTATACTCAAGTTTATCTTTAGTACCGCTGTCATCAAAAACATACCAATCAGATTTTGCCGGATCGGGATCGCTCATTTTCTGAGCTTTGTCTGCTGCAATATTAACTTCTTCAGTCGCATCTTTCCAGATTTTATCTATCTCTTCTTTGGTTATTTTCTTTTCACTTATCAGGATTTTAGAAAGTTTTTCGATAGGATTATTCTTTAAGTCTTCTTCAAGTTCTTTTTCATCCCTGTATTTTTTCTGATCATCCGATGAAGAATGTGAAAGTAATCTTACAACTTCTGCTTCAATTAAAGCCGGTCCCTTTCCACTTCTTATATATTCCAAAGCTTTTCCAATCTCTCTATAAGATTCAGAAAAGTTTGTCCCATCAATTCTTGCCCTGTAAAGATTTGAATAACCATGCATCATTTCAACAATTGAACCATCTTTACCACCGCTTTGGTTTTCTACGTGAACAGAAATAGCATATTTATTATTCTGGATCAGGAAAAGTACTGGAAGCTTTTCCCTGCTTGACCAGTTTACAGCTTCATGAAATTCCCCCTCACTTGTAGTTCCTTCACCACTACTTACATATGTTATATAATCCTTACCACTTTTCTTGGCTGCGAGAGCTGTACCAACTGCCTGTAAAAATTGTGTCCCTGTCGGACTTGATTGAGATGGAAGATTAAAATCAGGGTTTCCCCAGTGTTCGGGTAATTGCCTGCCGCCACCTGAAGGATCATCTGCTTTGGCAAAACATTGTAGAAAGAAATCAAGTGGAGTAATGCCAACTGATAACACAAATGTTAAATCCCGATAGTAAGGAAAAAGCCAGTCTTTTTTAGGATCAAAATAAAGTCCGGCAGCTGCCTGAACAGCTTCCTGTCCGGAACCTGCTATATGAAAAAAAGTTTTCCCCTGTCTTAATAAATTCATTGCCTTGTTATCGATAGTTCTGGCTCTTATCATCAGGCGCAAAACATCGATAAGTTTATCTTTATCTAATATTGAATCCCTTGCTTTTCCGTTCTTACCGTTATCAGGAGTATAATGTCCATTATTTTTTTTAACTACATCATTTTTAGGGGATTGTTTTTTTGCCATTACAAACCTTTCGTTAATTTTAGTTAAGCATTTTCTCAGTTCGTAATTCTGATTCGTTTACTTCGTTAACTAAATCATAACCAAACACCGATTTGAAGTTTTCCAATAGGGCAACTTTCAAATCAAAAATATTTATTTCTTTTCCGAGTTCTTTTTTTAATGAGGTTACTTCCTTATCAGATATACCGCATGGAATTATCCCATTAAAAAGTGAAAGATCTGTGTTTACGTTAAAAGCAAATCCATGCATCGTAACCCATCTGCTTATTTTCACTCCAATTGCCCCAATTTTTTTGTTGCCTATCCATACTCCGGTATATTTTGGATTCCTTGAGGCATCCATTCCATAATTTTTGCATGTTATAATTAATGTTTCTTCAAGTGCACGCAAATATTTGTGAGTATCTTTTTTCCAGTCTTCAAGTCTGATTATTGGATAACCAACAATTTGTCCAGGTCCATGATATGTAATATCACCGCCGCGGTCGATTTCAAATACAGATATTTTATTTTTTTCCAGATAATCTTTTCCACTTACAAGATTTTTCTTATCTGCTACTTTACCAAGTGTGTATGTGTGAGGATGTTCAAGTAAAATGAGTGTGTCCTGAGTTTCACCATCCACAACCTGGCTAAATATTGTTCTTTGCAAATCCCAGGCTTCCTGGTAATCGATCAAACC
>CAZUOC010000224.1:0-4616 GCA_964622335.1 uncultured Ignavibacteriaceae bacterium | reverse complement strand
GGATTGTTCATTAATTTTCTAGCGTTATAAATAAGTCCCGATAAAATCCTGATATTCAATCCTTGTCCAAATGCTCTTGCGCTCAGGTAAGCTTCGAAAATTATCATCGATAATCCAGCAGCGATGCATGAAATAAAGAAATGAACCGGAAGAAAAGATGAATACCAGAGCGGATAAACTTTTGCAGGAACAATCAAATAAAGCGAACCGAATGATGATTGATGCAGTGTTGAGAAAAGAACTCCAAGAATTATAGCGCCCGGAGTAATCTTCTTTATAATCTTTAACAACTTTGTGAATTTGTATTTTTCCAAAATTACAGGTGCAAATTCAATTGTAAGGATTGTTGAATAACAGATTACACACCATGTTATTTCAAACATAACCGAATGAACATTCCACATAACAAGAGGATGCCAGAAGTTTTCTGGTTTTCCAAGATCAATAATAAGAAGGGCAACAACCATCATATAGCCGATATAAGCTGTAAGTATTGCCGGTTTTGCAATAGATTCATATTTATGATTATGAAAAATGTGTGCGACAGCGGCAATTGTAAATCCTGCGGCGGCTAAGCCAACACCAATAAAATCAAATCCGATCCATAGTCCCCATGGAACAAGATCAGATAAGTTTGTTGATGCTCCTAATCCTTTTGTAAATCTTATAAACAAAGAATAGATACCGACAACTGCTATTATTACAGCAACACTTTTCCAGAAAGTAATTTTTTTACCAAAAATATTTTCTACAATATGTTTAGTCATTTTTGTTTTCCCTCTTTTGCCTGATGTTCTTCCTTAGCTAATTCATTTTTTCTTTTTGTAAGCCAATACATTCCTGTTAAAAATATTCCACCTACAGAAACGACCGTAGGAATTTTCTCCATTGCCTGCATTGTAAATGTCGGCATTGATTGTTTCGGCACTTTGGAAGAATATCCCAGCTGTTCAAAAGGAACAGGAGAAATAATTACTACATTACTTCCGCCTGCCTCTTCCAATCCATAAATATGGGGATAATACTTGCTTGGATTTTCTTTAATTCTCCTTTTTGCTTCGATAATCAGATCGGAAAGTTTTCCGCTTATTGTCGCTTCAACAGGACAAGCTTCCGCACAAGCTGTAAGCTTACCTTCTTTCAACCTATCATAACACAAAATACATTTTCTTACTCTCGGCGATGTGCTTCCCCATTCATAGCGAGGTACATTATGAGGACAAGCCTGCATACAATACCTGCAGCCTATACATTTATCAGCATCATACAAAACCGGACCGAGTTCTGTTTTTTCAAATGCACCTACAGGACAAACCGACGCACAAGCCGGTTCAAGACAGTGCATACACATTTTTCTTCCATACGTGTCACCATATTCTTCAACTACAGTATAAGTTTTATCAGATAAATGATCTTTAAGAAAATCTTTATTTGTTTCCGGTAAATGATTTTGTTCTTTGCATGCTTCGTAACAATTTCCGCATCCAATACATTCGGTAGCATCGAAAAGAAGACCGTATTGACTATCAAGATCGACATGATGTTCGGACATTTCAATTTCCTGTTTATAAAATTTTTCTTTAATTGTCATTCCGAACTTGTTTCGGAATCTCACACTCTTAGAAAGATGCTGAAACTAGTTCAGCGCGACATGTGTTATATAGTTAAAAACTCTTCTTCAAACTTTCTAGCCGATTCTTTATTTAAATGTGCAACGGCTCCTTCAACCATTTTACCGCCGTCGAGCATTGTAACTCCTGCAAGCTGCGGTTGTACTGACATATCAACTAAATAATCCTTCAGCCTTATGAATTCATACTTCATCCATTCAACAACTTTTTCATTTACTTTTAACGAAGCTGCATTCTTTTCAAAATTGATAGGAGAAACCATTACTCCCCAATCTTCTCCGTAAGGATCAATAATTGTTTTACCGACTAGTTCATCGTTAATAAAATTTATTGTTCCATCAACAGGAGAACGAAAGTTGAAAGTTTTATCGCCGAGTTTAGCATTCATAATTACATCACCTTTTCTAACAACTGTACCTGCTTTAACTAAGTTTGTAACTATAAATCTCCCGATAGATTTAAGTATGAATTCATCTACGCCAATTTTAATTAAACCATTCCCCTGCAGTTCAGCCCACGTATGACCTTTTGATACATAAGAATCGGCAGGAATAGTAACACTTATGTTATCGAAAAGAACATCTTCAATAACTTCGTATGTTTTTTGAAAAGCGGGATGATGTTTTTTTTCTCCCCTTATTACAAAATAATCTATTACCAAAAGAAGTATAAATCCTAAAAGAACATAAAGAGCAACCATTTTATTTTCCTCGTAAATTATATAACAAGTTCATTTCTTATAGCCAATTGGTGTGCCGCACAGAAAAATTTTCTCTTATGATTCTGTAACTCTTTATTCTAAAATAGATTAAAGAAAGGTGACTGATTAAAAAAGGTTACTCTTCAAAAAGCAGGTTAGTTGAATTCCTCAACACTATTTTGGTGTCATTAAAGAAAACAATAAAAATATTCTACATAGGAGGTTTTACGAGTGATGATTTTTTTAACACCTGTTTGCAGAATAATTCTACAATTTTTAATGATTATAATCCTATATTTATAAATATCGGGTTTTCCCAAAAGCAAGAAAATGAAATTATGATTTATTCCAATTGAAAAACTTTTATGCAAAATGTTTTGATTTCACGCTGTTTTCGTTGGCTTATAATTTGAATTTGTAGTAAATATTCATTGTATAAAATGTTTATTACAGCAAAAGAATTCTCAGGGGAAATATGGAAAAACAAAATAGAAGAAGTTTCTTCAAATCCGCCGGCTTATTAACTGCTACTATTGCCGGAGTTTCAACAAAAAGTGCAAAAGCATCTCCGGAAAATATTCTTTCTGAAGACAGGATGGGTGTTTTGGTTGATACTACCACCTGCATTGGTTGCCGCAACTGTGAATGGGCATGCAAAAAAGCACACGACTTGCTTGCAGGAGATTTGGACAGTTATGCCGACAAATCTATATTTAAAGAAATGCGGCGCCCGGACAAATCAGCATTAACGGTTGTTAATCAATATGAAAAAGAAAGACAGATTAACTCGCCGATAAATGTAAAAGTTCAATGCATGCACTGCGATCATCCTGCTTGTGTTTCAGCATGCATTGTTGGTGCATTTTCAAAACAAGAAAATGGTTCTGTAGTTTGGGATACAAGTAAATGTATTGGCTGCCGTTACTGTATGGTTGCTTGTCCTTTCCAGATTCCATCCTTTGAGTATGATAAAGCATTGGATCCGGAAATCAGGAAATGCGATTTCTGTTTTGAAAGAACTAAAAAAGGACAACTTCCCGCCTGCGTTGAAATTTGTCCCGTTGAAGCCTTGACTTACGGACCAAGAAGTGAGCTAATCAAAATTGCAAGAGAAAAAATTAATAAATATCCCGACAGATATATCTCACATATTTATGGTGAAGAGGAAGTTGGTGGAACTGCATGGCTTTATTTAGCAGGACAAGATTTAGCAAAAACGAAAGCTTTACCTAATCTTGGCACCAAGCCGGCACCTGGTGTTTCCGAATCAATTCAACATGGAATTTTTGCTTACTTCGTTCCTCCGGCATCTTTGTATGCTCTACTTGCAGGAATTATGTGGCTGAATAAGAAGAAGACGGAGTCTTCAGAGGGCGGAGGGGAGGAATAAGATGTCTGAATATTTAAAACCTGTTCAAATCAGAAAAAAATATTTTACTCCCGGAGTTATTGTTCTCTGTATTATTGCACTTAATGGTTTAGTATTTCTTGCCGCAAGATTTTTATTCGGTATCGGTTCCGTTACAAATTTAAATAACCAGTATCCCTGGGGAATCTGGATAGGGGTTGATGTTGCTGCCGGTGTTGCTCTTGCTGCTGGTGGTTTTACTACTGCCGCGCTTGGTCATATAATGCACCGCGAACATTTCCACGCAATTGTGAGACCTGCACTTTTAACCGCGATGCTCGGTTATACTTTTGTTGCAATTGCAGTTTTTGTCGATATAGGACGCTGGTATTACATCTGGCATCCTTTAGTTATGTGGAATGGTAACTCGGCTTTATTCGAAGTAGGTATTTGTGTAATGATGTATGTAACTGTGCTTTACATAGAATTTCTCCCAGTTATTACAGAAAGATTTCTAGGGAAAGTAAATCTTAAAGGGACTTTTTCGATTTTTAATAAACCTTTGGAAAAATTCTTAAAAATTCTAGATAAAGGTTTAGCCAAAACAATTTTTATATTTATTATTCTCGGTGTTGTTCTTTCAACACTTCATCAGTCTTCTTTGGGAACATTAATGGTTATAGCCGGATCAAAGATGCACCCGCTCTGGCAAACACCTGTTCTTCCACTTCTTTTTTTACTGTCGGCAATTTCAGTGGGTTTCCCAATGGTGATTTTTGAGTCGATGATTGCATCAAAATCATTTGGCTTAAAACCGGAAATGGAAGTTTTAACTCCCTTGGGATATACAGTTGCACCACTTTTAGGAATTTATTTAGCATTTAAGATTGGCGATATGTTTATCAGAGAAACATTCGTTTATCTAACCGAACTAAAC
>CAZUOC010000223.1:0-4620 GCA_964622335.1 uncultured Ignavibacteriaceae bacterium | reverse complement strand
CGGTTCCGGGAAGAAAACCGGGAACATCAACTAAAACTAAAAGTGGAATATTAAAGGCATCACAAAAGCGAACAAAGCGCGCTCCTTTAACTGAAGCATTTATATCTAAAACTCCAGCTAAAACTTCAGGTTGATTTGCTACTATCCCGATAGTTCTCCCGCCAATCCTTCCGAATCCTACAATAATATTTTCCGCAAAATGCGAATGAACTTCAAAGAAATCATTATTATCAATAAGAAGATTAATTATCTCCTTCATATCATAAGGTTTGTTTGGTGTATCAGGAATAATTGAATCTAATTCTTCCTGAAATGTTACTGCACTTTTATCAAATTCTACTTTAGGAGATCTGTCCATAAAATTCAAAGGCAAATAACTTATAAGCTTTCTCACATGAGCAATTGCTTCGACTTCATTTTCATTCACAAAATGTGCAACACCACTTTTTGTAGCGTGAGTATCGGCACCACCAAGATTTTCAAAGCTTACATCTTCGTGTGTAACTGTCTTAACAACATTTGGTCCCGTAACAAACATATAACTTGTATTTTTAACCATAAAAATAAAATCAGTAATTGCCGGTGAATAAACCGCTCCTCCCGCACAAGGTCCCATTACCAATGAAACCTGGGGAACCACACCTGAAGCAAGTGTATTCAATAAAAAAATATCTGCATATCCGCCAAGACTAACGACACCTTCCTGAATTCTCGCGCCTCCCGAATCATTTAATCCTATTACTGGAATTCCGATTTTCATTGCCAACTTTAAAACTTTGGCTATCTTTTCCGCATGAGTTTCCGAAAGAGAACCACCGAACACTGTAAAATCCTGACTATAAAGAGCAACCGGTCTTCCATCAATTTTTGCCGTACCGGTAACAACACCATCGCCTAAATATTTTTGTTTATCCAAACCAAAATCATTAGAACGATGCTCAACAAACATATCTAATTCTTCAAAGCTTCCTTCATCAACCAGCAGTTCTATCCTTTCTCTTGCAGTCAGCTTTCCTTTATTGTGCTGGCTCTTTATCCTTTCCTTTCCACCGCCTAGCTTTGCTTCTTCTTTCTTCTTAAGAAGTTCTTCTATTTTTGATTGCATCGCCTTTCCTTAAATTTTCAACTATTATACCATTAAACCGGTTTTCAAACGGAATAATTTATTGTTCTTATTGAATGAACTGAATGGAATACTTCCTCAATTTCAGATTTTAAAGAAGCAAATTTTTCCGATTTTATATTTCCCAATTCGGGAGAATGCTTCTTACCTGTTTCAATTCTATGCACAATTTTTCCCGGTTTTGCTTTCATTAAAAGGATCACATCAGCTAATTGGATTGCTTCAACAAGATTGGTAGTTGCAATTATAAAGTTCAATTTCTCCGAAGAAGATAAATCAAAAATTAATTGATGAATTTCTTCTTTTGTTTCTTTGTTCATTTGTTTGAATGAATCATCAATTAAAATGAGGGAAGTATTCAAAACCATTGCTCTCGCTAAGGAGATTCTAAAACGGAAACCGTAACTTTTATTGTTCGGGTGGTGATTTGCATAACCGGATAAACCAGTGAGCAAGATAAGATCATCAACACTATATTTTTTATTCTTAGCTAAACTTAGTCCAAATTCTATGTTCTGTTTAACATTCAACCAGGGAAAAGATGAAGCTTTCTCAGGAATTAATGGAATATTCATTTGCGAATCACCAAATGAAATCTCTCCACTATCTTTTTTAATTACACCTGAAATTATTTTAAGCAAAGTTGATTTCCCCGAACCAAAAGGAGCGAGAATAGAAGTAATTGTTCCTTCATTTGAAACAGGAATTTCAAAACTGACATTTTCAAGAACATTAACCTTCAATCCTGCCTCAGCCAAATAATATTTTCCAACTGAATCGAGTTTAAGTATGTAATCGCTTCCGTTCAAATTTCATCTCCAGAAAACAAATTTTTTCCTAATATATTTTAACAACAACGTTCCTAAAAAAACGGTAATACCTGTAATAAGAAATACTGAAAAAATTGCCGAAAGGTCCTGATAGTCCAACGCTTGTCTGAATATTGTACCGAGTCCGGATCCTCCTTTAATAAATTCAAAAATTACCAACAAGCTCCATAAGTATAAATGAAGACTAAAAACATGTTCCACCAATCGTGGTTCAACATTTTTCCATATTATCTTTTTTGTTATTTCTTTTTCTTTTAATCCTAAAGATTGGGCAGAGATAATATATTCTTCATCCGCAGAATCAGATTCATTCTGAAATTTTATCATTATAGAAATAAATACCGTTGCAAAAGCAAAAACAAATTCAATATATACTGAATTTGGGAACCAGAATATCAACAGAAATCCTATAATTATTCCCGGTAAATATTGAGAAAACCATTCTAATGAATTAATAAAAACAGTAATGGAATTGTCTTTTTCTTTTAGATGAGGAGACAAAAATTTCACAAGAAGATAAGCTAAAAATAAAGATATATATATCGAACTGATTGTTGTTAAGTAATTAGCCGGTAAATTATAGTATCTCCACAAAGCAGGAAAAGACTCAAGCACGATAGACGGTTTGGGAAGAATTTTATTTACAGGAAGAATAAACTCGAAGATAATTATCCAGAGTAAGAAATAAGAAACGACAAGATAATAAACTGGTCTCGGTTTTTTAATTAACATTATTTTCTTTTATCAGCCCTATACCAATATATCCATTAGATAAGTTTATTTCAATTTTCATTACTAAGTTCAACAAGAAAAGGATTATATTTTTTCTCTTCTCCAATTGTGCTCTCATCACTGTGACCCGGATAAATAATTGTTTCATCAGGAAGAGTTAATAATTTATTTTTAATTGATTCAAGCAAAGTGTCATGGTCACCTCCCCAAAAGTCGTATCTTCCAATACTATTCCGGAAAAGAACGTCACCTGTTATGCAAAAATTGTCCTCGGGAAAATAAATACAATATTCGCCGGGAGTGTGCCCCGGAGTAAAAAGAAAAACGGGTTTACTTTTTCCTAAGAGAATCATTAAATCTTCAGTAATAAAATGATCAGGCAAAGGGGGTTTTATGTTTACTTCTATCCCAACCGATTCCACCTGTTTATCAAAATGTTCAATCAAAGGGACATCTTTCTCAGGCGCGTAATAAGGAATTTTAAATTTTTCTTTTACAAATCCGCAGCCATAAATGTGATCTATATGGCAGTGAGTGTTAATAAGATATTTTACGGTAAGTTTTTTTGATGTTATAAAATCGACAAGTTCTTTTTCTTCATAAGAGTTGGAACAGCCGGGATCAATTATCAACGCTTCTTTTGATTCTTCATCCCAGAGTACATATGTATTTTCCGTAAAAGAATTGAAAATGAATCTTTGAACATTTATCATTTATTTCAAAGAGGAAGTAATATAAAATTAATATTGAATAGCCACGACCTTCCCACTCCGACTCGCGGAGCGAGGCGAGTAGGTCGTGGAGGTCTATTATTATATCATTGGCTTTAGCCACAATTATTTGGACTAAAGTCCTAACATTTAGAGTTTTATATTTATTCCCCGACATAAATGTCGGGGTTATTCTGTATCTTATCTAAAAAAATTATTCTTTATTCTTGACTGAAGCTTTTTAGTATAGCTTTTAAAATTATCACTTGTTTCTTCGATTGAATCGCCGCCAAACTTTTCAATAAAAAATTCAGCTAAAGTCCAGGCAAGCATTGATTCAGCAATAACGGCACAAGCCGGAACCGCAACAAAATCACTTCTCTCTCTTCTTGCCATTATCTTATTCATCTTCTTCAATTCAACGCTTTCGATCGGGCTCATAAGAGTAGCAATAGGTTTCATTGCTCCTCTTACAATAATTGGAAGACCTGTTGATATTCCACCTTCAATTCCGCCGGCTCTGTTTGTTTTTCTTGTTAAAATCCCATTCCTAAGAACAATTTCATCGTGAGATTCCGAGCCGAATTTCTCCGCTGATTGAAATCCTGTTCCAATAGATACGGCTTTAACCGCATTAATAGACATAATAGATTGTGCAATCTCAGCATCGAGTTTTTTATCATAATGAACAAACGTACCCAGCCCAACCGGAATTCCTGTTGCTACAGCATAAAAAGTTCCTCCGAGTGTATCCCCTTTCTTTTTGGCAATCTTGATCTTATTAATAATTTTCTTTTCCTGTTTCGGCTCAAGTACTCTAACATCACTTTTATCGGCTTTCTCGGATAGGTTCCAACCTTTAAAATTCTTCGGAAGATTATTATTAAAAAGTTTATCAGCAAAATTGCTTTCCGGATAAACTCCTCCAATGCTTTCTACAAAACTGCCGATGAATATTCCGAAGTGGGCGAGAAAAATTCTTGCAATAGATGCAGCTGCAACTCTCGCAGCAGTTTCTCTCGCACTCGATCTTTCAATCGAATTTCTTATATCGTCAAAATTATATTTGGATATACCTACAAGATCTGCATGACCAGGACGCGGAATTGTTATCTTTTCAATTCCATGTGATTTACTTTCAACTCTCATTTTATCAAGCCAGTTATCCCAATCTCTGTTCTTAATCAGCATAGAAAGAGGTGAGCCGAGAGTTTTCCCAAATCTT
>CAZUOC010000222.1:0-4631 GCA_964622335.1 uncultured Ignavibacteriaceae bacterium | reverse complement strand
AGAAATTAGAACTGTTTGAGAATAGAAACAGAGTGATAAAAAATATTTTCTTAATAAACTCCCCCTTCGGTTTAAAGGTTAATTAAAATTTAAATAATTAGTGTCGAATTAGCAATGAATATTTATGGGAGGTTTCTTTGTCGTAAGATTTCAAACAGAAGAATTCCTGCTGAAACAGATACATTTAATGATTGTATCTTCCCTTTCATCGGAATTTTAATTAACAAATCGCAATTATTAACAGTCAATCTTCTAATTCCCTTTTCTTCATTTCCTAGTATTAATGCAACCGGAATTTTATAATCAACTTCTGTATAAGCCTTATAATTACCTCCGAGAGACGAACCGATAATCCAGAATCCTTCTTCCTTTAACTGCTTTAAAGTTTGTGCAAGATTTGTTACTGCACAGAGTTTCACATATTCCGTTGCACCTGCAGAAGTTTTAACAACTGTTTCATTAATTGGTGCCGAGTTATGCTTTGTAAAAATTATTCCATCAACTCCACAGCATTCTGCTGTTCTGATTATTGCACCAACGTTGTGTGTATCCTGAATCGAATCTAAAATTAATAAAAGAGGAAAAGTCTCACCCAAACCCTCTCCAAAGGAGAGGGCTTTTTTAAATGCTTTTCCCTTATTCAGTGAATCCTCAATAATTTCAGTAAGAGGATAAAATTTTTGTCCCAATTTTTTTGCCGCAACTCCCTGAGCATTTGGATTATTTGTTATCGATCTGAATCTGTCCAAAGGAATAAGATTACATTTGATCTTTTTTTTCTTAGCGGCAATTCGGATAGTTTCAACAATTCCCCCTTGTTGTCCATACAAAATGTAAACCTGGTCAATCTCTTCGCCGGAGTTAATCGCTTCCAATACCGGTTTACGTCCAATGATTAAGCTCATAATACTGGATGCTTGTTACTGGTTTACTTCTGCCATTTGCCCCTTGCCTTCTGACTAGTTACAATTGGCGGTGGAACAAATTTTTTCAAATCTTTATTCTTGGCAAAATAAATTAACCCGAGAACTCCCAGGGTAAATAATCCTACAGAAATTAATTGCGCTTCTGAAAGACCAAACATTAATCTTGGATTGAGTCTTAAAAATTCTACAGAGAATCTTTCAATACTGATAAAAACCAGGTAAACCATAAAAAGTTTTCCGTCTATCCAGTCTTTCTTTCGCAGCTTCCAGAGAATTGTAAAAATGATTACGCAAATTAAAAATTCATATATGGGAGTCGGATGAAGCGGTGTATTATCGGGGACAATTCCGCCCGGATAATTTTTTGCAATCTCCGATCCCTGGAACATAATTGAAGGAGGAACTGTTCCGTGTTCATAATTAGTTCCCCAGGGTAAATTAGTCGGAGTTCCATAATCGCCGTCTCCAGCCAAATGACACCCAATTCTTCCAATTCCATAAGCAAGTGCAAGTGCTGGAGCTGTTGCATCAGCAATAACGAGGAAAGGAATTTTTTTTCTTCTTACATAAATCCAGATAGCAACGATTGCTAAAATCAATCCACCAAAAAAAGTTAATCCGCCGGGTGAAAATGCCATCCCAATCGGATCATTTAAGAATGCATCAAAATTTTCTATAAGATGTAAAAGCTTTGCACCAACTATACCAAATACAATTGCAAGAATTGTTATTTCAGTAGCTAAATTCGGATTGAGTTTTTTTCTTTCAGCTTCTTTTGTGAGAAGCCAGCTTGCAGTAATAAAAGCGATACCGAGCATCAAGCCATAACTGTAAACTGTAAAGGGACCTATCTTAAATAATTCTGGATACATTGTTATTGAGTTAATATAGATTCATTTAAATTATCAAATGAGACAGTTTTTTGTTCACTTGTTTCCATATTCTTTAGATTCGCCATTCCGTTTTTATATTCATCGCCACCAATAAATAAAACATACTTTGCTTTTAACCTGTTAGCTTCTCTCATTTGTGCTTTTAAGCTGCGGTTAAGATAATCACATTCAACGGAAATATTTTTTCTTCTGAAATTAAGTGCAATCTCAAAAACTTTATCCGTGAGTTCATTATCAAGACAAGCGATAAACAAATCAATTTTAGATTCAGGTAAATTCAATGTTTTTTCATTTTCACATGCTAGAAGAATTCTTTCTATTCCTGCTGCAAAACCAACACCGGGAGTGGGTTCTCCTTCAAGTTGTTCGGCTAAAAGATCATACCTTCCGCCACCGCAAAGTGCATTCTGTGAACCGACTTTTCCACTAATAATTTCAAATGTTGTTTTAGTATAATAATCCAAGCCTCTCACAAGATAGGGATCAACTTCGAAAGGAATTTCTGATAGCTTTAAAGTTTCTTTAACAATTTCAAAACTATCTTTACTTTCACTATCAAGATTATCTAAAAGAATCGGTGCATCTTTCATATTCTTTTTATCTTTTTCATCTTTGCTGTCGAATATCCTTAAAATATTTTTCTCAAATCTTTTTCTGCTGTCTTCGGAAAGTTTATCTTTTTTATCTGAAAGAAACTCGCGGAGTTTTTCTTTATAAAGATTTCTCGATTCCGGTGTCCCAAGAGAATTTATTTTTACATTAAGATCTTTCAAGCCGAGTTCTTTAAGAATTTCATAAGCCATTTGAATCATTTCGACATCGAGATAAACAGAAGTACTTCCCAAAGCCTCTGCACCAAACTGATGAAACTGTCTCAACCTTCCAGCTTGGGGTCTTTCCTGCCGGAACATCGGCGAAACATAATATAGTTTATTTAAGGATTGCTGCTTGCCGAGAGAATGTTCGATAAAAGCCCTCACAACTGAAGCAGTCATTTCCGGTTTTAGAGTGACATTATTTTCACTTCTGTCAGTAAAAGAATACATTTCCTTGCCGACTATATCAGTCTCTTCTCCGATCCCTCTTGCAAAAAGAGATGTCTCTTCAAAAACTGGAGTTCTTATTTCTTTATAATTAAAATTGTGGAAAATTTTTTCAATAGTCTTTTCAACAACTTTCCAGGCAGGAATTTCATCGGGGAGAATATCTTTTGTACCTGTGACGGCTTTAATCATTCTTGATACTTGATACTGGATTCTGGATATATAACACTAAACTCTTAATTCCGCTGGATTCCTGATACCTAACATCCAGCATCAAATATCCAGCATCCAGATTAAACTTCAAAATAATTCTCTTCTTCTTTTTTAAATAGTTCAAAAATTTCTTCAGATGAATTCGCTTTTAAAAGTCCTTCCCTGAATTCATCCTTATTCATCATTCTTGAAATACGGCTGAGCAGTTTAATATGCGTACTTACAAGATTATCTTTTCCGACTAAAAGAAAAACAAGATTGACCGGTTTATTGTCAAGCGCCTGGTATTCAATCGGTGAATTAGTTTTTCCAAATGCAGCGATTATTTCACTGATTGCATCCGTCTTGCCATGTGGAATTGCAAAGCCTTTGCCAACACCTGTTGACATTATTTTTTCGCGTTCAAGAACTGCTGTACGGACTTTCTCAATATCATTTACACGTTTGTCTTTATTAAAAAGATCAACCAATTCATTGATAACTTCTTCCTTCTGTTTTCCTTTTAATTCTGAAATAATAAAGTCTTTTTTAAGTATTTCTGTAACTCTCATTTGCTCCCGGATATTAAAGTTAAATTAATAAACCAAAATAGTATCTCAATTTAACAATACACTTTTTGTTAAGCAATTTAATTAAATAAAGATGTAAAGTATCGTGAAATAAATTGCCCCATAAAGAACTTTCCATTAAGTTTACTGTAATGTATTTATAATTATAACGGGGATACGTTATGGATATTTTAAATAAAACAGTTCTCGTTCTAGGCGGGTTCGGATTAGTTGGAAGTGCAGTTGCAAGAAAGCTTATCCCGGAAAATCCTAAAAGGATAATAATCACTTCTTTGCACATTTCGGAAGCTGAAGAAGCAGTTAAAAAACTTAATGAAGAATTTCGCGGTAAAGGTCCAGGTTATTTTATTCCTTATGGAGGAGATATTTTTGTAAGAGATGAATTCAAAAATGAAAACCGGCAAACAATTTTAAATGATCCTGTAAAAAGAAAAATACTAATGCAGGATATTATGGATGAATTTACCCAGGATATTCTTAAGCACTCTTCCATCCACAAACTCTTAACAGAATATAGACCCGATATTATTATTGATTGCATAAATACAGCAACTGCGATTGCATATCAGGATGTTTATTCTTCTTATAGAACTATCTCAAAATCAATAGAGGATAAAGTAAGTTATGATGAGCTTACAAATGAAATAGAGAAACTATTCTGCACAATTTATATTCCTCAATTGATAAGGCACATACAAATTCTTTACAGTAGTATGAGTGAAGTCGGAACACATATATATATAAAGATAGGAACAAGCGGAACCGGCGGAATGGGATTGAATATTCCTTATACTCATAGCGAGGAAAAACCATCAAGAGTTTTACTCAGTAAATCTTCAATTGCCGGTGCACATACACTTCTTCTTTTTCTTATGGGAAGGACTCCCGAGACTGCAATTACGAAAGAGATAAAACCAACTGCAGCAATTGCATGGAAGAGAATCGAATATGGTGAAATAAAAAGAAAAGGAAAACCAATCGATATTT
>CAZUOC010000221.1:0-4634 GCA_964622335.1 uncultured Ignavibacteriaceae bacterium | reverse complement strand
CGGAGTCTTGTTCTGTTCTTAATGCTCTTCATTCTCAATCGCCCGATATTGCGATGGGTGTTGATAAAGGTGGAGCGGGGGATCAGGGATTAATGTTCGGTTATGCTTGCGATCAAACTCCTGAATTAATGCCTATGCCGATAATGTATGCTCATAAGCTTGTAAAAAAAATTGCAGACATAAGAAAGAAACAAAATGGGTTGATGCCGTATCTTCGTCCGGATACAAAATCCCAGGTAACTATTGAGTATGATGATAAGAATAAACCAATCCATGTTGATACAGTAGTTATTTCAACACAGCACGATCCGGATGTAAGCCAGAAGAAAATTAAAGAAGATGTGATTAAATATGTTATAAAAAAAATAATTCCCGAAAAGTATATTAATAAAAAGACAAAATATTTTGTAAACCCAACAGGCAGATTTGAAATTGGTGGTCCGCATGGTGATAGCGGATTAACAGGAAGAAAAATTATTGTTGATACTTATGGAGGCTGGGCTCCTCACGGCGGTGGCGCTTTTTCAGGTAAAGATCCATCTAAAGTTGATAGAAGTGCAACTTATGCAGCGAGACATATCGCAAAAAATATTGTTGCTGCAAAGCTGGCGACTGAGTGCCTCGTACAGGTTGCTTATGCAATTGGCGTTGCCGAACCTGTATCCGTTTATGTTTATACAAATGGAACCGGAGTTATTCCTGATAAAGAAATTTCTAAGATGGTTATGAAAGAAGTTGATTTAACTCCCAAAGGAATAATTAGCAGGTTAAAATTAAGACGACCAATCTATAAGAAGACAGCAGCTTATGGACATTTCGGAAGGAATGAAAAAGAATTTACTTGGGAACATCTTGATCTTGTTCCTCTGTTTAATAAGTATCTATAAAGATTTTTTTAAAAAGAAAAAAAGGAAGTATTAATGAGTCAGGTTGAAATAAAAAATGATGTCGAAAAATTGCCATACAAAGTAAAAGACATCTCTCTTGCGGAATGGGGAAGAAAAGAAATTAAACTCGCAGAAGCTGAGATGCCCGGTTTAATGGCAATCCGTGAAGAGTACAGTAAATCCAAACCATTAAAGGGTGCCAGGATTGCCGGATGTTTACATATGACTATTCAAACTGCAGTTCTCATAGAGACTCTTAAAGAGCTGGGTGCTGAAGTTCAATGGTCCTCATGTAATATCTTTTCAACCCAGGATCATGCTGCTGCTGCAATTGCCGCTGCAGGAATTCCTGTTTATGCATGGAAGGGTGAAACTCTTGATGAATATGACTGGTGTATTGACCAGACATTGTTTTTTGGTAAAGATAAGAAGCCACTCAATATGATTCTTGATGATGGGGGTGATCTTACCAATACAGTTCTGGATAAATATCCCGAGCTCGTTCAGCACGTAAAAGGAATAAGCGAGGAAACAACAACTGGCGTTCATCGTCTTTATGACAGAATGAATAAAGGGACTTTAGCAATTCCAGCTTTTAACGTTAATGATTCAGTGACCAAATCCAAGTTTGATAATAAATATGGCTGCCGTGAATCTTTGGTCGATGCAATAAGAAGGGCAACCGATCTTATGCTTGCCGGTAAAGTTGCGGTCGTTTGCGGTTACGGCGATGTAGGTAAAGGTTCTGCAGAATCGCTCGCAAGTGCAGGTGTGAGAGTTATTGTAACAGAAATAGATCCTATTTGTGCTCTGCAGGCTTCGATGAGTGGTTTCCAGGTTAAGAAACTAGAGAATGCGGTAAAAGAAGCAGACATAGTTGTTACAGCAACAGGCAATAGTAATGTAGTAAATGAAAAACATTTTAAGAAAATGAAAGACAAAACAATCGTTTGCAACATCGGGCATTTTGATAACGAAATTGACATGGCATGGTTGAATAAAAATTATGGTAATACTAAAGATGTTATTAAACCGCAGGTCGATAAGTACACAATAGATGGTAAAGACATAATTGTTCTTGCGGAAGGTCGTTTGGTTAACCTTGGTTGTGCAATGGGACATCCTTCGTTTGTTATGTCCAACTCGTTTTCAAACCAGGTTCTTGCACAAATAGAACTCTGGACAAATCATGAAAATTATGAAAACAAAGTTTATGTTCTGCCAAAATATCTTGATGAAAAAGTTGCAATGCTTCACTTGAATAAGTTAGGAGTGGAACTCGAAACTTTAACTCAGGAACAGGCGGATTATATTGGTGTTCCGATAAAAGGTCCGTTTAAACCGGATTATTACAGGTATTAAAAAATAATATTATTAACTTGAAGTTAAAGGACTTGAAATTTCAAGTCCTTTTTGATTTTAAATTACTCACAATTATTATAAAACATTGGTGCTTTATAAGAAGCGGAATCTATTACAATTACTATAAAAGAATTTGATTTGGTGTGATTATACGAATCAAATTTGGAATATTAAATTTTATTCCGTAATGTATGATATAAACTTATGAACAATTGGTGGCTCTGTTTATAAAGGAAATCCAAATTCTCAATTCTTTTATTGATACATTTTTTGTTATGTAAGTGTTTTTGAAAAAGTGGAGTTCAGACACCACTTTAAAAAAACGAGCTTACCTCGGGGGCAATAACCGAGGGGGCGGATTCCGAAAAGCCTCAATAGAGTAGGAAAAATAAAACTGGAGGAAAGTATGAACACTCAGAATCAGCGGTTAGAAGCCGCAAAACTTGCCCGCGAACTGGATGCTCCCAAAACATTGTCCATTCTTAATGATGACACTAAAAACAGTCCTATTGATGCCATTTTAAAGTCGGCAGTAGAGGAGGTGGGTCTGGATAAAGTGCTATCTGTCATCCTTGAAAGCGACTATCCTTCTTGGGCACTTGGAGCGCTTCGCTATATTCCAAATTTGGGCAAACATGAAGCACTTTTAAAAGAAAAAGCGGGCATTGTTTTTCTATCTTCGTCTGAAACTGCAGAGGGAGTCCCTTCAGGAATTCCCAGCATTGATACTTTTGAAATGTATGTTGCCTGCGGCGCAGGATATGTTGCTAATTTCACAATGTGGTATTTTACTCCACCGTTTAGTAATTTTTGGAATAAGAACACAAAAGAGAGTGGTAGTAAAAAACCAGTATGCCAGAGTGAAACCAAAGATTGTTCTTTTTTTTCTTTACCTGATGTGCCGCTGAAACCTGGTGATACAGTTATGATGACTGTTGGTATTGCTGGTAACAAAGATTGGATTCCAACAAATATCTGGTTTACTTATAACCCAGGTGCAAGATATACTGCTGAGATTGATTGCCATGGACAAACACTGAATCCTTCTTTTACACATAGCGTAAAAACGAATTAAGAAAGTTGCGTTAGTCCATCGAACGCAGGCTGTAATTTACGGCCTGCGTTCTTTATTTGAAGTTGAGTTAACTACTGTTTAATTTTTTTGGGGAAAAGGATCAAGCACTCGAAATTAAAGGACTTGAAATCTCAAGTACTTTTTTATTAGTTTTTATAATTTTGAAAAGGCTTCGGCAAAACCAGCAGAATTTATAGTAAATTCATATATCGACGAATATTCATCAGTTATAACGACTTTAATTTCATCACTATTTTCTATAAAATTTTTGCATCTAGTAAAATAATCATTAATTGCTGAGCGTCTATCTTCAACAGTTATCCCCCCTTTAGCATTCCACTTTTCATATCCTTTAATCTCTAACAAATCACCACGAGAATTTTTCATTTTTATTTTAGCTTTAAAATATTCTGCAGGGCTATTTATTCCATACTCATGTAAAAATATTCCAGCCATATTTTTCTTAAAAATAATTTTGACACCCAAATATGAATTTAATGTGGCAGAATTAGAAAACTTTCCTTCTATGAAAGTGTATATATATTTTTCATTTGTTTTGTCTCCAAAATCATCATTAAAAAATCCTACGGTCCAATAACATTCAGGTATTTTAGGTTTATTAGATGTTTCTGATTGTTGATTATACGTGTCTTGCAATGTCTTTTCCTGTTTTCCTTTACAATTAATACCACAAATAATAAAAAAGATGAAAAATATTATTAAACTTATATTTTCCAATTTTATATCTCTCATTTTTTTATGTTTATAACAGTAAAATTTTTTTTGTGTTTGGATTATCATATCCTCTTGACCTTTACATATTAAAGATGTTATATCAATTCACTATTTTTATAAATTCCCTTAAACAAGACTGGTTTTAAGAGGTTCTTACTTTTAAATATTTTTATCGGGTTTTTCAGTTCTTTTACTACCTTGCCGCTTTTGTTTTTAATATTCTTTACATTCACAAAATAAATAAAAGCATTTTCTTTTTTTTCTTTCAGAACTTCAACTTCATTCTGAGTTATAAAAAATTCTAAATCATTTTTAGTCGTTGATTTCACTTCAATGTATCTCGTTTCATTTTTAGGGGGATTGCTATAAATATCATAACCAACATTAACATTATTCTCAAAATTCTTGTTGACGTACGCTTTCGGATTTTTAATTCTCAATTTCTCTAAGCGAGATATTTCATATTTGTATGCAATTTCTTCTCCAATTTTTCCAATTTCATTTTTTCTATTTAAGGATTTTTGTAAATCTTCTGATGAAATTTTATTTGATTTTTGTTTCTTTCTTTTATTCTT